>CAZSNH010000065.1:0-4779 GCA_964607855.1 uncultured Hyphomicrobium sp.
GGGCAAGTGAGGGTCGATTCGAAGCGCGTACAGGCCAATGACAGGCTTGAGGCCGGTTCCGAAGTGCGTGTGCCGGCCATCGTACGCCGGCCGAAGATTGAGCCTCCTGCTGTGAAGGCTGCGCAGGGCATCTCGAAAGCCGATCGCGAGATGATCGAAAAAATGATTCTTTACGAGGACGATGACGTGATCGTCATCAACAAGCCGTTTGGCCTCGCCGTTCAAGGAGGCTCGGGTACGACGCGGCACATCGATGGCATGCTGGCCGGAATGGCCGATCGCTTTGGAGACCGGCCACGCCTCGTGCATCGACTCGACCGCGACACAACCGGTGTCTTGCTGGTTGCGAAAACGCGAGAGGCGGCATCGAAGCTGGGACGCATTTTTCAAACGCGGTCTGCGGCCAAAACGTATTGGGCACTCGTCAACGGCGTGCCGAAGCCGTCGCAGGGCCGCATCGAGGCAGCCCTCATAAAGGCCTCAGGCCCCGACGGTGATCGCGTGCGCAAATCGGAACCCGGCGAGCAGAAGGAAGCCATGCACGCGACCACCCATTATTCCGTGATCGATCGCGTCGGCAGCAAGGCCGCGTGGGTCTCCTTAAAGCCAGTCACCGGACGCCAGCACCAGCTTCGCGCCCACATGCACCTCATCGGCCATCCGATCACGGGAGACAACAAGTATGAAGGGGATAAGGCCATGCCGGCCGAGAACATGGATCAGAAATTGCATCTCCATGCCCGCCGGCTCGTCATCCCCCATCCGCGGCTTCCCAAGAAAATCGACGTGACCGCCCCGCTTCCCGACCACATGAAGCGGACATGGACGTTATTGGGGCTCGACGAAAAGCGCTTCGAGGACCATCGTGACTGAGGGATTGAAGCGCGAGGCTGGGAGGCGTTCGTAGGGCGGTCTTATGAAACTCGTCATCTTCGATTGCGACGGAACGCTTGTCGACAGCCAGCATATGATCGTGGCGGCGATGAGGAGTGCTTTCATCGGGTTCGATCTCGCGCCGCCGCCCCGTGATCAGATCCTTTCCGTCGTCGGCTTATCGCTTGAGGGCGCCGTGGCACGGCTGTTGCCCCACGAGGGGCGCCACCAGGCCAGAGCTTTGGCGGATGCCTACAAGTCCGCGTTCAGCGACCTGAGAATGAATGGCGCCAGCCGAGAGCCGCTCTATCCCGGCATCGTCGAGACTCTCAACATGCTTGCGGAGCGGGACGATGTTCGTCTTGCCATAGCGACCGGAAAATCACGCCGCGGCGTCTCAGCCATCTTGGAGCGCGAGGGGTTGATGTCCCACTTCAGCTCAATCCAGACGGCAGATGACCACCCCTCGAAGCCTCACCCGGCGATGATTAATGAAGCCCTTTCCGAAACCGGGATCGAAGCGGGCCGCGCCATGATGGTCGGGGACACGACCTTCGACATGGAAATGGCCATCACTGCCGGCGTCTTGCCACTTGGCGTTGCCTGGGGCTATCACCCGGTCGAAGACCTCATCCAGGCTGGAGCAAAGGCCGTCGTTCACGAGAGTACGGGATTAAGCCACACACTCTCGAGCCTCCTCAAATCGGAATTCCTTCGTCATGACAGATAGAGGTAAGGGCTCGAAGCAACGGGACGGCAAAGGGCCTCGCATACCCGGCAAGGAAGCCCTGAAGGCGCCGCTTCCGAAACGGTTCTACAAGCTCGCGGACGTCGTGGCCTCCGCGTCCGGCCACACCATCACGCTTGACGGCCGTGCGATGAAGACGCCGGGCAAACGCGCCTTTGTGGTACCCACTGAGGCTTTGGCGCGCGCCATCGCCGATGAATGGGCGGCCCAGAAGGACGTCATCGATCCCGCCACAATGCCATTGACGCGCATTGCGAACTCCGCGATCGATGTGGTCGCCGACAGCATGCGGGAGGTGGCGGATGATATCGCGGCCTATGCCGGCTCTGATCTCCTCTGCTATCGTGCAGAGGCTCCGCGTGAACTCGCCTTGCGCCAGGCTGCGGCATGGGATCCGCTGCTCAGCTGGGCCGCATCTTGTTTTGGCATAAGGTTTGAAGTCGTGGCCGGGGTGCTGCCCGTCCAGCAGCCGGCGGCCGTGAAAAGTCGAGTGCTGGCCGCGCTTGATGAAAATTCTCCCTTCGAGCTCTCGGGTCTTCACGTCCTGACCACTCTCACCGGATCGGCCGTCCTCGCACTTGCCCATGCGGAAGGCCGGATCTCGGCGGCGGAAGCTTGGGCTGCTGCCCATGTGGACGAAGACTGGCAGATCGAGCACTGGGGTGAAGACACCGAGGCCCGCAAGCGCCGCCTGTACCTTGAAAAGGAGTTCCTCGCCGCCTCTCGACTGCTGAAGCTGGTCTAGGCGCGCTGTTCAACGACACGATTACGCTCAGAGCTCGAAGTCGGACACGATGAACCTCAAGCCCGCACCTTCGACGGCAATCGAGAAATCGGCCTTCCTATCACCATTGACGTCGCCTTCAATGATGGTGTCGAGACCCACCCACTCGTAGCGCAACTCGCCAGCAACACCCGTGAATTTGCTGTTCGGGCTCGTGAGCAGGGTGAACGCATCATTCGCTGCGGTCCCTGCAATTGCGTCAATATCGGAAAGTCCGATTAGATCGCCCCCAGTGGTGCCTGCGCCGGTGAAGCCCCGGATCAGATCGCGCGTCGCAGCGGTTATGCCGCTATCCTTGATGCTGAGGAAAATGAAATTGTCTGCGTCCGCGCCGCCGATCAAAGTGTCCTTGCCGGCACCTCCGATCAGAAAATCGATACCCGCGCCGCCATCGAGTGTGTCGTTACCTGCAAAGCCCCACAAATCGTCGTCGCCGCCATTGCCTTCGAGTACGTTGCTTGCTTTGGAGCCGAAGATGATGTCCCCGAAATTGCTCCCCTTCACGTTTTCGAAGTTCTTGATGGTGTCTGTGCCCGCGGTGGCGGTCGCGGCCGTGCTGCCCGCAAAATTGGATTCTCCGTAAAAGCCAAATCCGTCGACGCTGCCGTGGGCCTTCACGTCGAGGTTCAGCGTGAGAGCACCGGGTGCCGACGCGTAATCGAGGGTATCGATACCGGAGCTACCGTCAATCTTGTCGGATTCGGTTGAGGCTCCAACCGACGATGCCTTGAAGAGGTCGTTACCGGCGCCGAAAGTGAACGTATCGTCGCCAAGGTTATCGACGACGAAATCGGCCCCTGTCCCGCCCGTGAATTTGTCATTTCCGGCACCGAGATCGATCTGCCCCATGCCCACGACTTTCGTCGTGCTGTTGGTGAAGACGACAACTCCTTTCCTCGCGTTGATGAAGACGTCGTCGCCTCCACCGAGGAGGACATTGCCGTCAATGGTCCCCGTATTGGTGACCTTCTCGATTCCTGCTACATTGGTGGCATTTATGCCGTTTGTCGCGCCAAAGAGGGTTCCGGAATTCGAAATCGTATGGATGCCGGCGCCCGAGAGAAGAATGGCCGCCGTGTTGCCGTCCACGTAGCCTGAGTTTGAAATTGTGAAGTCTCCGGACCCTGAGACTTCGATCGCGGCCTGGGAGGATCCGAATATCGTGCCTTTGTTCGAGATGTTCACGGCATGCGCCGAGCGCACGCCGTACGTTGAACCATAGATGTTGCCTTCAATGCCGTTCGTGATTTTGGAGGTCAACGTGGCTGTCGTTGAGGTCAACGACAAACCGATGCCGCCGAGTGCCGTTATGTTGCCGTCATTGAGAACGGTCCAAGGACCACCGTTAAGTGTCGCTCCGTTACCGCTCGCTTGCGAAATGAGGAAGCCATCTTCACTCAATGTCAGGCTGTCAGGGCCTGTAGCAGTAAACGAGAACGCAGAGCCTGAAGTTACAAAAACGCTATTGCTAATAGTGAACGCAAACGGCATGGCAGCCACCCCGCACGGCTACTTTGTACTTCGACTGTTACTCGTGAGATGATCGTGAAACGGCGCGATCGTAGGGTAACTCTTGGGGTGCCGAAAGCGGTCTTCCCACTCTCATTTCGAGGATAATGGGGATGCGTTGCGTTTTTGCCAATTCGCCGTTGGCGTACCATGAAGGGGCGGAATTGAAACGCTTGCCTTAGGAGTTGCGAGCATCACAGAGCATTACGCAATGGCGCCCGACTTCGCTTCGACCCGAGACGCGGGCGGCCCCTGGTGGAAAAAGCGAGCGAACGCTCTGCGATGGCGAGGCCCCGGGGATGTCGCGGATTTCCTTGATAAACCGGGGAATTTGGGCCGCCGGACAATGATCGCTTGGGCAGGCCAACCCGCCGCAGACCAACCCGTTTGCGCCGTACATGAGCCGTGCTATCTCACCTGCGGCAAACGGTTTTTCTTGCATCACGGGGAGCCCGCAATGAAGGAAGTCATTGAAGAACTCGAAAAGCGTCGCGACAACGCGCGCCTGGGTGGCGGTCTCTCCCGCATCGAAGCCCAGCACAAGCGTGGCAAGCTTACCGCACGCGAGCGCATCGAGCTCTTGATGGACGAAAATTCCTTCGAGGAGTTCGACACCTTCGTCGAGCATCGCTGTAGCGAATTTGGCATGGAAAAAACCAAGGTCCCGGGCGACGGTGTGGTCACGGGATGGGGCACGATTAACGGTCGCGTCGTCTACGTGTTCGCGAAGGACTTCACTGTGATGGGCGGCTCGTTGAGTGAAGTCCACGCCGAGAAAATCTGCAAGATTATGGACATGGCGATGAAAAACGGCGCGCCCGTGATCGGCCTCAACGACTCCGGCGGGGCGCGTATTCAAGAGGGC
>CAZSNH010000065.1:4789-9304 GCA_964607855.1 uncultured Hyphomicrobium sp.
CCCGGTGATGGGCGGCTCGCTTTCCGAGACACATGCGAGGAAGATCACCAAGATCCAGGACATGGCGCTCAAGAACCGCGCCCCGATCATCGGCCTCTTTGATGCGGGGGGTGCGCGCATCCAGGAAGGGGTGGATGCGCTCGGCGGCTATGGAGAAGTATTCCTGCGCAATGTTCTGGCTTCTGGCGTCATTCCTCAGATTTCGGTGATCATGGGGCCGTGCGCGGGCGGAGATGTCTATTCACCGGCCATGACCGACTTCATTTTCATGGTCAAGGACACGAGCTATATGTTCGTGACTGGTCCTGATGTCGTGAAGACGGTCACCAATGAAACCGTGACCGCCGAAGAACTCGGAGGTGCCAAGGTCCACACCACGAAGTCATCGATCGCAGATCGTGCTTACGAAAACGACCTCGAGGCGCTTTTGCAGATGCGCCGCCTCATGGATTTCCTACCCTCGAACAATAAGTCAGGCGTCCCCGAGCTTCCCACGGCCGATAGCCCCGACCGCGAAGACCGTTCGCTCGACACGCTCATTCCCGACAATCCCAACAAGCCCTATGACATGAAGGAACTCATCCTGAAGGTCGTGGACGAAGGGGACTTCCTGGAGATTCAGGAAGCTTATGCAAAGAATATTGTTGTCGGCTTTGCCCGCATGGAGGGGAGAACGGTCGGCATCGTAGCCAACCAGCCCATGGTGCTGGCAGGCGTTCTCGACTCGGATGCCTCGCGCAAGGCCGCCCGCTTCGTCCGCTTCTGCGACTGCTTCGAGATCCCGATTATCACTTTCGTCGACGTGCCGGGCTTCTTGCCTGGCACGGCGCAGGAATACGGCGGTCTCATCAAGCATGGCGCCAAGCTCCTGTTCGCTTATTCGGAAGCAACCGTTCCCAAGATCACGGTCATCACGCGCAAGGCTTACGGCGGCGCCTATGACGTGATGAGTTCGAAACACATTCGTGGTGACGTCAATTACGCTTGGCCCTCGGCCGAAATTGCCGTCATGGGCGCCAAGGGCGCCGCAGAAATCCTTTATCGATCGGAGCTCTCAGATTCCGAGAAGATCAAGTCGCGCATCGATGAGTATCAGAAGCGCTTCGCGAACCCGTTCGTTGCCGCCGAGCGCGGTTACATCGACGAGGTGATCTTGCCGCACGGAACGCGCCGGCGTATCTGCCGCGCGCTCAACATGTTGCGAAACAAGACGCTCGAAAATCCTTGGAAGAAGCACGATAACATTCCGCTCTGACGAGCGAGAGCGAAGCTGAACGTCAGGTGAATGAGGAACTAACGGCCCTTGCGACGGAATTCGTCCCAGGGGCCGTTCTCATTCGGGCAGGCCGGTGAGGAGCAACCGAAGGAGAACATCATGAAGCGTTCAGTGATCGCCGCAATGGCTATCGCATTGTCGACGGGGGCTGCTTTGGCGGCGCCCTATGGCAACAAGTGGAAAGATCACGGTCCGAGTTGGAATTATCGGCCGCACATCACCGCCTACGAGCGGGCAGCGATCGCACAAGCTCGCGCCAATCTCGCTTTCGTCAAAGCGCGCGCCTGGCGGGACGGCCGACTGACGGCCTTCGAGCGATATCAAATTCGCTCTGCTGAGCTGCGCCTGCAGCGGACAATCTTCCGCGCCTGGCGCAGCTAACCCAGAACATTCGTGCGACGCGATCGAGGAAGGGTTTCGGCATCGCTCTTCGACGTGCGCCCACGACAGGCGCGTGCACGTGCGGGGACTTGATTAACCGAATCCGGAGCGTACAACGTCTCAAGAGCTTCCGAGCCAAAAGGAGACCGTGCGCGATGGGTGAAGCGCTCTGGACGCCCAATGAAGCGAGCAAGGCCTCGAGTAACATCGCCGCCTTCATGGCCCGGTGTGGATGCCCGTCGTGGCAAGCCCTCTATGATTGGAGCCTCGCGGAGCCCGAGGCGTTTTGGTCGGAGGTTTGGGATTTTGCGGGCATTATCGGCGAAAAGGGTGCCAAACCGTGGATTGCGGAACCGCACGCCATGCCGGGCGCAAGGTTTTTTCCAGAGGGAATACTCAACTACGCCGAAAACCTGCTGCGAGAAGGTGGTGCCGAAGAGGCCCTCGTCTGCTGGGCGGAGGACCACGGCAAGCTTCGACTGACGCGCGAGGAGCTTCTTGAGCAGGTCGGCCGCTTTCAGCGCTGGCTCAAAGCCCAAAGAATCGCATCAGGCGACCGCGTGGTAGCGGTGATGCCAAACGTTCCCCAAACGCTTGCCGCATTTCTCGGTGTCTCGGCGATGGGCGCGGTGTGGTCTTCATGCTCTCCCGACTTCGGCGAGCAGGGAGTGCTCGACCGCTTCGGCCAGATCGGTCCACGCGTGCTCGTCGCGTGCGACGGCTACATCTGGAACCGAAAGACCTTCGATATTGGGGAAAAGCTCCAAAGCATCATTGCCTCATTGCCCACTCTAGAGCGGGTGGTCGTCGTGGACTGGATCGGAGAGGCGCAGACAATCGCAGACAAACTTGCCAGCACCATCAACCGTCCAGGAATTGAGATTACCACTTGGTCCGCAGCGCTTCACTCGCAGCAAGCCGGCCCACCTCATTACACGCGCCTGCCGTTCAATCACCCCCTCTACATTCTTTATTCGTCCGGGACGACAGGCGTGCCCAAGTGCATCGTACACTCGGCGGGCGGCGTGCTTTTGAAGCACATGAGCGAACATCTGCTCCACGCCGACATAAAGGCGAATGATCGCGTTTTCTATTACACGACGCTCGGATGGATGATGTGGAACTGGCTGATTTCCGGGCTGGCGGCTGGCGCCACGCTCCTTCTTTACGACGGCTCGCCCGTAAGCCCCAATGCCAACATCCTCTGGGACTTCGCCGATGCCGAGGGCTGCACGCATTTTGGAACATCGGCGAAATACATCGATACCATCAAGAAGGCCGGCCTTACACCTCGAGAAGCCCACAAGCTTTCGGCTTTGCGCGTCATCATGTCGACCGGCTCGGTACTGGTGCCCGAGAGTTTCGACTACGTCTATCAGGGTATCAAGCGCGACGTGCATCTGGCGTCCATCTCGGGCGGCACCGATCTCTGCGGGTGTTTTGTGGCAAGCAATCCCCTTGCACCCGTCTGGCGCGGCGAGATCCAGGGACCGGCACTCGGGCTTAAAATTGGCGTCGTCGATGAAGCAGGCAAACCGCTTGCCCGCGGCAAGGGTGAGCTTGTCTGCGCGAACGCGTTCCCATCAATGCCGCTTGGGTTCTGGAATGACGCCGATGGCAGTCGTTACAGGTCCGCCTACTTCGAGCGCTTCCCCGGGCTCTGGCACCACGGTGATTTTGCCGAGTGGACAGAGCACGGCGGCATGATCATCCACGGCCGCTCGGATGCTACGCTCAACCCGGGCGGCGTTAGAATCGGCACGGCTGAAATCTACCGGCAGGTCGAACAGTTGAGCGAAATTCAGGAAAGCATCTGCGTCGGCCAGGACGTCGCAGGCGACGTGCGCGTGCTTCTTTTCGTTGTGCTGAAACCCGGAAATACTTTGGATGCCGATCTCAAGGATCGCATTAAGCGAAAGATCCGCGAGGGCGCCTCGCCACGCCATGTCCCAGACGAAATCATCGCGGTCGCCGATATTCCCCGCACGCGCTCGGGCAAGATATCCGAGCTCGCCGTGCGCGATGTTGTGATGGGCCGGCCGGTCAAGAATACGGAGGCCCTTGCCAACCCGCACGCGCTCGACCTATTCCGGATGAACTGACAATTGCTTCGGAAAGGTTTTGCGATATGTGGCGGTGGCGCGCTCAGCTCTTGGTGCTCTTGACAACACCCTGCGCCGCTCTCGCGGCGGATCCGGTGACGGATTGTGGAGAGACAGCCGATCCGGATCGCCAGATCGAGGCCTGCACGAAGGTCATTTCCGACAATTCGCAGGATGTTGATCTCGGCAAGATCTATTACCTGCGCGCGGGCGCCTATCTCACGAAACAGGACTGGGTCAAAGCGGAAGCGGATCTCACCGCAGCACTCGATCGCCATTCCGATGACGGCGCCGCGTATGGCGCGCGTTGCCTTGCCAATCTCAATCTTTCGAAATCCGAGCCTGCAATCGCCGATTGTACCAAGGCGATCCAACTGATGCCCAGTGATAGCGAATCCTATCTCAATCGAGGCGAAGCTTACCTACGACAAAGCGATTGGGACCGTGCGATTGCTGACTTCTCGAAGGCCATCGAGCTCGATCCTAAAGCCGAGGGCGTTTACGCAACACGTGCCGAGGCCTTTGCGAAGAAAGGCGACTTCGATCGCGCGCTTGCTGATTATTCAAAAGCCCTCGAAACGGCTCCCAAGGATGCAGCCCTTCTCACAAGTCGTGGCCTCGCAAAAGCGCAGAAGGACGATCTCGAAGGGGCGCTCGCCGATCTCACACTGGCCATTGCTTCCGATCCTCGCCTTGTTGCCGCCCATTACAATCGGGCTCTCTTGCATCGGCGGAAAGGTGACCTCGCCAAGGCTC
>CAZSNH010000065.1:9314-10292 GCA_964607855.1 uncultured Hyphomicrobium sp.
CGATCGCGCGCTCGTCCGCCAAGAGCTCGAGGATGCCAAGGGCGCCATCGATGATTATGGCAAGGTCATCGAACTCTCGCCGGCGTTCGCACTCGCTTACAACAATCGGGCATGGCTGCTGATGCAGCAGGGCAAGGCGAAAGCCGCGCTCATGGATGCCGATAAGGCCGTCAGTCTCGATGCCGACGATCCGGAAACCGTAAACACGCGGGCCCACATCCTGGAAGCGCTTGGACGGAAAAAGGAGGCGATTGCCGAATATCGCAAGGCGCTCGGTCTGAGACTTCGCAACCCAGAAAGTGCAGCGCATAAAGATAGCGAAGACTCGTTGAGGCGTCTCGGCGTCAAGCCCTGAAGAGTCGGCAATTTCGGGTATGCGTTTCCAAGGTTCCTGAGCTTGGGCAATAGCTCAAGGGATCGTGAAACAGCGGGCTCGTCAGGGGCCACAAGCAATTTTGCAGCCGACATATGGGCAGGGCCGCACCGCATGCGGCGGGATCTCTTAATCCACATCAAGTTGATGTGGCGTGACGCACCCGGCGGACGCGCTCAAAGTGCATAACTATGACAGCGCTCCCGGCGGCAGCAAAAAAGCACCACACGGAAAGGAAGGCCTCCCAATATGCAAAATAGGCAATAAGCGACCCTGCAAGAACGATTGCTCCGAAGAGGCGCACCGCCGGCTGAGTGGAGAGGAGCGTGCCGCCCGCCGTCGCAACAAGGTAGGCGAGGCCGATGCCCTTCGGCGGATAGGGTTCGAGGATATACGCGATGTGTCCCCCGGAGATCGCAGCCGTGTGGGTGCCATCAAACATGTTCCATAAGAGAAAGGATGAAACGCCGACGCCGAGCAAGAGGCAGAACCTGATGACGGATCGGCGTTTTGGGTCGGGCTCGATATGTAGCGCCGTCCACGGCGCGAAAGCGGGCCAAAATATCAGCGCGAAAAACAGGAACCCGTGCGTCAGCGCCGTCGTC
>CAZSNH010000066.1:0-10260 GCA_964607855.1 uncultured Hyphomicrobium sp.
CCAGGAAAGCGCCCGACGGATTTGAGACGAGCGTCAGACGCTTTTTCGGGTCACCCTTTCCGTATCCTGCCTCATTCAAGATCTTCATTGCTCGCATCGAGCGCACAAACACGCCCTCACCGCGCTGGCTGTCGGTGTTGAGACGGCGGTAATGGGGGAGCGATGCCACAACCTCGACGCCGAGATCGGCGAACCATTCGACAAGTCCGGTACTACGGGGTACGAGCAGGATGGTCAAATTGCAGCGATCCATGACATGTTTACCGCTCGCAACCGCCGCCTGCACGACATCGCGGAACCTGGGGTGCAGCTCGGGCGCTCCCCCGGTGAGATCGACCGTATGCGCGCGCGATTTCCGGATGGCGGCAATCACGTGCTCGACCACATTGTCCGGCATCATGGCGTCCGTCCGGTCGGGACCGGCGTCGACATGACAGTGCTTGCAGGCCATGTTGCACAGCTTGCCGAGATTGACCTGGAAGATCTCGAGCTTCGCAGGCTTTAGATGTCCTCCAGCCTTGGCCGCGAACTCGACGCGCTGCCCGTTCTGCTCGAGCTTGACGGAAGCGAGATGACGAAGCTGCTCAGCGGTCGAAGCAAGCGGCGCATGGCGGCGAGCCAGGCTCGTAGCAGCCCGCGGCGTCTGTGTATCGGCCGCCACGTCATCGGCAACAGCCTTGAGCTGCCGCGGAAGAACCACCTCGTTCATCTACATTCCCGCCTTCTTGGCTTTTTCACGCATTTGCATGCCATGCACGAGAGAAGCTCCGCCACGGATTGCTACCGCCACGTGAAGCGCTTCCGTCATTTGCTCGAAATCTGCACCTTTTTGCTGGCAATCTTGAGTATAAGCATCAATACAATAAGGGCACTGGACGGCGTGAGCAACCGCGAGGGCAATCAAGCTCTTTTCGCGCGCCGTGAGGGCGCCGTCGGCGAATACCGCTCCATAGTAGTCGAAAAATTTCTTGCCTAGCTCGGGCTGCCCTTCGGAGATCTTCGGAAAGTCGGCAAGGTGCTGCGTGTTGTAATATCCGGCCATCGTTTTCAAGTTCCCCTTGGATGAACTGCCGCGTGCGTGCCTGCATCACCTATTGTCGGAGTACGAAACGGCACGACATTAGTTTCAAGTCAGGCATTCGCAGTGCCGCTCGTCGAACGGGGGCGGTCACGGAGCCAAACTCGGACTTCCCTTCTGGCGCGTCAAGATCTGGTTCGATCTCCGAATTGCTTTTGCGCTCTTCTTGCTGCGGGTTCTTGAGAGGCAATTAGCTCTTGTCCTGTGGGCCGAAGAACTGGAGCAAGAGACCGTTTTGACCCTCAAGCCAGACCTCACGCACGAGCCGAAACGCGACAGGCTCGCGGTCTCATTTGTGCCCACGTCTGACCTTGGTCCATAAGGAGCGGATTCCCATTCGCTTGGCTGTGAATACGAGTGGGGCCTGCTGGACAGCGTCGTCCAGCAGGCCCCCTGCTTCCCCCTTTGAAACTCGCGGGGTCTAGATACGTCCCATCCGCACGTCCTCTTCCGGATTTGCGCCAATCTTGTGAATGGAGATATCCGCACCGCGGCGCTCTTCCTCGGGCGAAAGCCGGAGCCCCATGAAGGCGTTCAGCGCTCCATAAATGAGCAATCCGGCAACGAAACCAAAAGCAGCACCGAGGACGCTGCCAGCAAACTGAGAAGCGAATGTCACGCCACCGATACCGCCTAAGGCTTCCGTGCCGAAAACTCCGCAGGCGATCCCGCCCCAGAGTCCGCACAAGCCATGCAGAGGCCACACACCGAGAACATCATCGACCTGCCAGCGATTGGTTGCGATCTGGAACATCTGGACGAAAATGACGCCGGCAACAGCGCCTGTCACGAGGGCTCCGACGGGATGCATCAGGTCCGACCCCGAGCAGATGGCGACGAGGCCGGCGAGCGCCCCGTTGTGCACGAACCCGGGGTCATTCCGCCCGGCAAAGAGAGCTGCGATGATGCCCCCGCACATGGCCATAAGCGAGTTCATGGCAACGAGACCGGAAACACCCTTAAGCGACTGTGCGCTCATCACATTGAAACCGAACCAACCAATGCAAAGCAGCCACGATCCCATGGCGAGCCATGGAATCGATGATGGAGGCGTGGCATTAGAGCGACCCTTATCGTAACGCCCAAGGCGGGAACCGAGGCGCGTGATGGCTGCGAGTGCTGCCCAGCCACCAACCGCGTGAACGACGATGGAGCCGGCGAAGTCGTGGAAATCGGCTCCCAACGCCGCCTTGAAGAAAGTGTCCTGGAGACCGAAGTTGCGGTTCCAAACCACGCCCTCGAAGAGCGGATAAGCAAGACCGACGAGGATTGCCGTCGCAATGCCCTGCGGACCGAATTTCGCGCGCTCAGCAATACCGCCCGAGATTATCGCCGGTACGGCGGCGGCGAACGTGCAAAGAAAGAAGAACTTCACCAGACCGAATCCCTGAGGCCCATAGTCCCCCCCGGCAATGGTCGAAGCGCTGGCGAGGAAACTGACGCCATAGGCGATCCAGTAGCCGATGAAAAAATAGCTGACCGTTGAGATTGCGAAATCGACGAGTATCTTTACGAGCGCATTGACTTGGTTCTTATGGCGAACCGTGCCGACTTCCAGAAACGCAAAGCCGCCGTGCATAGCAAAGACGAGGATCGCGCCCAAAAGGAGAAAAAAGACGTCAGATCCCTGCTGTAATTGTTCCATGATGATTGATCCCCCTGCTCCCGAGCGGCATTTGTTTGTGCGTCCTGCTTGCCTATAGGCACACCGCCTTCTCCGCAGCCCTAGTGATCAAGATCCGTGCCACGACTTGCTTACCGCCATTTTCGCCCATTTAATCAGAGGCTTAAGTGAGTCACTTGGGCAAAGGAATGTAATGATTTCGCCTAGTAAATAGGCATTTGCCGATGCAAAGATGCCTATTTTTTATCCAAACGGATTGGCTGACTACGATTATCTCATTCGGCGCGGATTCATATAAAGATCGGCTTCCTGACGCTCGAGTTTTGGATCAATACGTCCCGCTCGGATCTCCCGATAGAGATGCTTCAAGTGCAGACGGCAGTCGCGGTTGAAGACGATCATCCCCGCGAAAAGCTTCATGACCGTGAGCAGGCGTTTGCTGGCGTGGCCGTCCTTGACCTTGCACTTCCACTTACCGCCGATCGAAAGCACCTTGCCGTCGAGGTGACCTACCATCTCGCCCTTCTGATCATAGAGCGTGTAGTCGCCACCGAGATTGATGACGTCACGGCGGAACCGGTAGAACTCCGGCTTTCCCTTTTCGTCCATGAGGAAGAAGGAAAAATACTCAGGAAGCAGTGGCCACTTGTTGGCCGAACGTTCGATATAAATCATGTACTCATCATCATCGGTATTAATCGCGTAAGTCATGACGGGCAGACCGCGGGCGCCGATCGTTTGCTGGAGGGAGCGCCCAAGAAGCAGATCTGCGGTCGCCTTCCAATTGAGATTTTCCGAAAAGAGCTTGAAGACAAGGCGCTTGTCCATGCCTTCGGACTTCTTCCAGAGATCTTCGCGGTAACCGAGGAGACCCGTCCGCTCGCCGTCTTCTATGATTTCCGCGAAAATATCCATGTCTGAAGAGAATTGCCGCGACTTGGCCTTGTTGCGGGAGCGCTTGTAGATACCGAACTCGGTAAAATTGAAATTCGTGATCCAGACATCGACAATGAAGCGATGCCAGCCGTCCTTTCCGGCACTGGCAGACTTCCTGACAGGCCTCTTGGATTTCTCTGCTTCCTCGAGCGCATCGCGTGCAGCATCGCTGGCCGCGGCTTCGGCAGTGGTGTCGACGACTTTGAGCGCGCGTTTAGACATGATGTGGTCCCCAAATTCAGCCGGAAAAGAACGAATCACTTGATCGCTGAAACGGTAGCACCCCTCTCCGCCCGGCCGCGCGGCGTAGCCGGGGGAGTCAAAAATTGGCTTTGGAAAACTTGATAACTGCCCCTATTCACGGCTTCCAAACAAGGCGGATCCGATACGCACGTGTGTTGCCCCGAACTGAATGGCGGTCTCGAAGTCGCCCGACATTCCCATGCTTAATCCCTTGAGCCCCAGCTCTTTTGCAAGCTTGGCGAGAAACGCAAAATGGATGGCAGGCTCTTCCTCAACGGGGGGAATACACATGAGGCCCGCGATTTCGAGTTTCAAATCCTCGCGGCAATGGCGCACAAAGGCGCCCGCTTCGCGTGGTGTGATGCCGGCCTTCTGAGGTTCCTCGCCGGTGTTCACCTGTACGAAAAGTTCGAGCCGTTTCTTCCGGTGCAGCATTTCATCTGCGAGCGCTTTGGCAATCTTGGGCCGATCGAGCGAATGGATGGCATCGAAAAGCTCTACGGCATCGCGCGTCTTGTTCGACTGCAACGGCCCGATGAGATGGAGCTTGAGATCTGAGTATTCGGTCTTGAGCGCGGGCCATTTGCCCTGCGCTTCCTGAACACGGTTTTCGCCGAAGGTTCTGTGCCCAGCCTTAATGAGGGGTTTGATCTCATCGGCGCCGAACGTTTTTGAAACCGCAACGATCGTCACGCTGGCCGGATCGCGCCCAGCCTCGCGAGCGGCAGTCCCAATTCGCGCTTTGATCTCGGAGAGGCGTGTTGCGGCATCTTTACGAGGCTCGGTCATCATGAGTTCCTTTATAGAAAATTGGTTCCGCGACGTGGTTTTTATGCCGAGTGCCGAAATCGCTTGTCTAGGAACGTTAAAGACTTGCGCCCGGACGCGTGGAGAGAGCTGCTGACTTGGCAGCCCTGCCTAGATACTAGGATAGAAATTTGTATCTGATGGCGCATCGGCCTCGCGGAATCACTGCGTTGCCGGGAAGCCATCAGGGCCGCTCGAGTTTCTTCACTCATCTCACGGATGAGGCCTTTGCCGGTTTGGGGACTATTTTGTGCGTTTCCTGCGGGTAGGGTGCGAACGCGTGGTCATCGCGGCCCAGCAGATCCATGTATTTGCGATGGATGAAAAGTTTGTCGCGGCCCACTTTTTCCTCCTCGAGCACGCCGATATCGACGAGCTGCTTCAGATAGCGCGAGGCCGAAACCCGCTTGGCGATGTCCCGCTCGACCAGGTGGCCGATTCGTGTGTAGGGAAGAGAGAAAATCGTCTCGACCAGCTCCCGCGAGTACGCGCCTGGAGCGTTAGCTTTCACATAGCAGGCCGTGTGCTCCATGAGGTCGCGAATGGCGCGAATACGTGAGTTGGTCCACGAGGCCGTCGCTGTAACAGCATCGAGCAGATAGATAATCCAGGGCTCCCACTCGCCCCGCTCAGTGACGCCCGCCAACAGGCGATAGTAATCACCCTTGGTGCGCACTATGTGCCGGCTCAGGTAGAGGGTCGGGATATCGAGGAGTCCTGCCTGAATGAGGTAGAGCACGTTGAGGATGCGCCCTGTCCGGCCATTTCCGTCCGTAAACGGGTGGATGGCCTCAAACTGGTAGTGCAGTACGGCCATACGCACGAGCGGATCGATGTCTTCGGTGCCATTGGCATAGCGCTCCCAGTTGGCGAGCAGCCGCCGGAGCCGGTCTTCATCTTGGGGCGGCGTGTAGATGACTTCGCCGGTGAAGCTGTTCTTGAGCTCGGTGCCGGGCGTTTTGCGCACGTCCATATCTACGCCCTTGATGGCGCTGCAGACTTCGATGGCAGTGCGCACTGTCAAAGGCCGGGTTTTCAGGGACTGGGCCCCGCTGTAAAGCGCCGCACGGTAGCGCAGTGCTTCCTTGGCGGCTGGGTCATCTCCATCATCGATCTGGCTCGCTTCGCGAAACAAAGCGTCGTTGGTCGTGACGATGTTTTCGATTTCGGAGCTGTCCTTGGCTTCGAGCAATGGGATGGTATTGACGAGCACACTTTGATTGGGGATGAGCGCACCGGCTTGGCGCAACTCGGCAACTGCGGTGCGCGCCGCAACGCAGCGTTTCAGCACCGCCTTGCTCTCCACATCCGTTGCCGGAGGCAGTTCAGGTAGGTCGTTGTGGGGCATTCTGGGATTGTGGGGCATCGCGGGCTAGGGTCGACGTATTCATGAGGTTGGCAAGAACGAACACATGAAGTGAGTCGTGTCCAACGAGTGAACATATCCTGTCATATATGTTCATGATTAGTGAATTTTTGAACATATAGATGAGAACGACACCCTCTCGTGCTAATGTCAACTCTAATATGTTCATGAAACTTGGATTTTTGAGCATATAGCTCCAAAAATGTTCATTCCCTGGACATTCCCCGAGGTGTCCAGGAACTTGCAAAATAATATTGGCACGTGGCTCAAGCCATTTGGCGCATAACCCGCGATCCAGTGCAAACCCGGTCCATCCAAGGCCACGCTTGACCACCTGCTATCGCTCCACCATTAACCAGGGCCGCAAACCCGAGAGACCGCCACATGGCAAGCGAACGATACAACGCCCCGGCACGCGAGAAGCATTGGCAAAAGATCTGGGAATCGGCCCGCATTTTTCACGCCGAAAACGACGAGAAGCGCCCGAAGTGCTACGTGCTTGAGATGTTTCCCTATCCGTCGGGGCGCATCCATATGGGGCATGTGCGCAACTACACGATGGGCGACGTATTTGCGCGTTATAAGCGCGCTCGCGGATTCAACGTTCTGCACCCCATGGGCTGGGACGCCTTCGGCATGCCGGCTGAAAACGCCGCCATCGAGAGAAAAACACATCCTGCCGCTTGGACCTATGCCAACATCGAGACGATGAAGGGACAGTTGAAGTCGATGGGCCTTTCCCTCGACTGGGATCGCGAGATCGCAACTTGTGCTCCCGAGTATTACGTCCATCAGCAGCAGATGTTCATTGATCTCTTGGCCAAGGGGCTCGCCTACCGCAAGGCCTCGAAGGTGAACTGGGATCCCATCGACAACACCGTGCTTGCCAACGAGCAGGTGATCGACGGGCGTGGCTGGCGCTCGGGCGCACCAGTCGAGCAGCGGGAGCTGACACAGTGGTTCTTCAAGATCACGGCCTACTCGGACGAACTTCTCGACGCCCTCGCCACCCTCGACAAATGGCCCGAAAAAGTCCGCCTCATGCAAGCCAACTGGATCGGCCGCTCGGAAGGCATGCTGCTTCGCTGGGCGCTCGATATGAAAACCGCGCCAAAGGGTCATGGCGAGATCGAAATCTATACGACGCGGCCCGACACGCTTTTCGGCGCCTCCTTCATGGCCATCGCCCCGGATCACCCGCTCGCGAAAGCGGCATCTGAAAGAAACCCCGACCTAGCAGCCTTCTGCGAGGAATGCCGGCGTATGGGCACATCCGTCACCGATCTCGAGACAGCCGAGAAGAAGGGCTTCGACACCGGTATCCGTGCCATCCACCCCTTCGATAAGACTTGGCTGGTTCCCGTTTACGTCGCGAATTTCATTCTCATGGATTATGGAACAGGCGCCATTTTCGGCTGTCCTTCGGGCGACCAGCGCGATCTTGATTTCGCGCGCAAATACAAACTTCCTGTCGTACCGGTGATCTTGCCGCCCGGCGCTGATGCAAAGACTTTCGAGATCAAGGACGAGGCCTTCGATGGCGAAGGCACGATGATCAATTCGCGTTTCCTGGATGGCCTATCGACAAAAGCCGCCTTCGAGGAGGTTGCAAAGCGGCTCGAAAAAGAAAAGCTCGGCAAGGCTCCCGTGGGCCAGCGCAAGGTCAACTACCGCTTGCGCGACTGGGGCATCTCACGTCAGCGCTATTGGGGCTGCCCCATCCCTGTCATCCATTGCGACGATTGCGGAGTCGTGCCCGTTCCCAAGAAGGACCTGCCGGTGCGTCTGCCCGAGGATGCCACCTTCGACAAGCCCGGAAATCCTCTCGACCGGCATCCGACATGGAAACACGTCAATTGCCCCAAGTGCAAAAAGAAGGCGCGCCGCGAAACCGATACCATGGACACCTTCGTTGACAGTTCCTGGTATTACGCGCGCTTCACGAACCCGAAGTCGAAGACGCCCGTCGACGCAAAAGCGGCCGCCTATTGGCTGCCCGTCGACCAGTACATTGGCGGCATCGAGCACGCAATTCTGCACCTCCTCTATTCGCGCTTCTTCTATCGCGCCATGGCCGACACGGGCCACGTCACCAAGAACCTGCGAGAGCCGTTTGCCGCTCTCTTCACTCAGGGCATGGTGACCCACGAGACCTACAAATCGAGCACCGGCTCCTGGCTGCTGCCAAGCGAAGTCGTCATCGAGGGCGAAGGAGACACCCGCTCTGCCACGGAAATAGCGACCGGTAAGCCCGCCTCCATCGGCTCGATCGAGAAAATGTCGAAGTCGAAGAAGAACCTCGTCGACCCCGACGACATCATCGCCAATTACGGCGCCGACTGTGCGCGTTGGTTCATGTTGTCCGATAGCCCGCCCGAGCGCGACGTGATTTGGACGGAAGCCGGCGTCGCCGGCGCAGGCCGCTTCATTCAGCGCGTCTGGCGCATTATCGATGAAATCGCCGAAAAGGCAGATCTCAAGACGTTGGCGAAACCGGCGTCCTTCACGCCCGAAGCAATTGAGCTGCGCCGGGCGGCCCACAAGGCCCTCGATGCGGTCGGCCGCAACATTGAAACCCTACGCTTCAATGTCGCGGTTGCAGGAATTTACGAGTTCACTAATGCTCTTTCTTCAGCATTAGCCAAATCGAACCAAGATTTGGACTGGTCTCTTAAAGAAGCTTCCGAGTTCTTGGTCCAGATGATCGGCCCGATGATGCCACATTTGGCAGAAGAATGCTGGGCGCGGCTTGGTTACAACACCTTGATTGCCAATCAGCCTTGGCCCGCGACCGACCCGGCCTTGCTCGTTGACGATAGCGTGACCATTGCCGTACAGGTGAACGGTAAGCGGCGGGATGAGCTGACGATTGCTCGTTCGGCTGCCAATACGGAGGTCGAGGCGGCCGCGCTGAAGCTCGAGTCGGTTATTCGTGCTCTCGAAGGACGAACACCGAAAAAGGTGATCGTGGTACCGCAAAGGATCGTGAATGTCGTTGCCTGAAGCGCGTACTGCTGTGGTGGCTGGCGACGGGGATTTTATCTTTACCCGGCGCAGGTTCCTGCGCGCGCTCCTGACCGCCACCGCCGTCGTGCCTCTCGCAGCCTGTGGCGGAAGCGGCTTCCGCCCGCTTTATGCACCTTCATCCATCGGAGCCAACGTCGGCGAAAAACTCGCTCAGGTAAAAGTTGCGCCGATCCCGGGCCGCGTCGGCCAGCGCATCCGTAACGAACTCGTCTTCGAATCGACGGGCGGCGGAAATCCAGTCCAGCCGACCTACCGCCTCGACGTCGCCATTCGTGAAACGGTAACCTCCACACTCGTGCAAAAAGACGGCGACTCGCGCGGACAGATGTATTCGCTCGACGCCTCGTTCCAGCTCGTGCGGCTTGAAACGGGTGAAGTCGTTCTCAAGGGCATTAGTTACGGACGCGCCGGTTTCGAGCGCTTCGAAAGCATCTTTTCCAACGTTCGCGCCCGGCAGGATGCCGAAGATCGCGCGGCAAGCACAGTCAGCGACGATCTAAAGAGCCGCCTTTCGGCCTACCTCGCAAGCACAGCCTAATTGGCCGATGGTCGTCATCAAAGGCCAGCTTGTTAGTGGATTCCTGAAATCACCCGATCCGCGTTATCAGGCCTACCTATTCTACGGCTCCGATGCCGGAATGGTCTCCGAGCGCGCGGCGAAACTTGCGAATTTGCTTGCCGAGCGGGAAAAACCAGCAGGCGAAGTTATCTCCTATTCCGAAAGCGATCTCGAAAACGACCCCGACAGGCTTGCTCTAGAACTTTCAACGGTTCCGATGTTCGGCGGCAGGAAAATCCTCCGCACGAGCGCGAGCCGGCGCATCAATGTCAATACTTTGAGACCGATCCTCGAGGCAGGCGCACTCGAAGGCATCCTCATCGTCGAAGCGGCAAATCTCGGCAAGGACGATGCGCTTCGATTGTTGTTTGAAAGGTCACCGACGGGAGCAGCGATTGCCTGTTACAGTGACGATCTGCAGGACATAAATGCCCTCGTGCGCGAAGTCTTGAGCCAACGCGGCCTCAGTATTTCAAGCGAGGCTCTTGAGGCTCTCGCATCGAGACTTGGCGCGGATCGCTCGCTGTCACGCGCTGAACTTGAAAAGCTCGCGCTTTACGCTCATGGGCAAAAGACCGTCGAAGCGGCCGACGTTGAAGCCATCGTAGGCGATGCCGCGG
>CAZSNH010000067.1:0-10257 GCA_964607855.1 uncultured Hyphomicrobium sp.
CATGACCAGCGTCCATGTTGATTTTGAGCAGCACGAGACGATCGCTCGTGTTCAAGGCGCGTAGCTTGGCGATCCATTTGGCCGGCTCCCAGTAAGTCACTCGGGGATCAGTCAATCCTGCATAGGCTAAAATATGCGGGTAGGCTTTCCGCTTCACGTTCTCGTAGGGCGAGTACGAGCGAATGAGCTCGAATTGCTCTTTGCTCTCGATCGGATTGCCCCATTCGGGCCACTCGGGCGGCGTCAAGGGGAGATCCTTATCCAGCATCGTGTTGAGAACATCGACGAACGGCACATCGGCAATGATGCCGAGGAATAGGTCAGGGGCCATGTTGGCCACGGCACCCATCAGCATGCCCCCTGCCGAGCCACCGTTGGCAACGATGCGACCACGCTTGGTGAGGCCAGTTTTGACGAGATGCTCGCCTGCTGCAATGAAGTCGCGAAAGGTATTGGTTTTCTTCGCTAGCTTTCCGTCTTTGTACCAGCGATAGCCCTTGTCCTTGCCGCCGCGGATGTGGGCGAGTGCGAAGATAAAGCCGCGATCGACGAGGCTCAGCCTGTGTGTCGAGAAGGATGCCGGCATTGCGAGGCCGTAGGCACCATATCCGTAAAGGAAGACGGGCGCCGAGCCGTCAAGGGGCGTCGAGCGCCGGTAGAGGAGGGTGACCGGCACCAGTTCGCCGTCATGTGAGGGGGCGAAAAGGCGGGGCGTGACGTAGTTAGCAGGGTTATGTCCACTCGGGATCTCCTGGCGCTTGCGCAATTTGCGCGCCCTTGAAACCATGTCGTAGTCATACGTTTCTGCCGGTGTCGTCATAGAGGAGTACGTAAAGCGGAGTACCGTCGTATCGAACTCGTATCCGGCCCCCATGCCGAGCGCATAGGCTTCCTCGTCGAAGGCAATTTCGTGCTCTGCTCCGGTTGCGAATTCCCGGATGACGATGCGCGGCAGGCCATCCTCGCGTTCGAGGCGCACAAGGTGGTTCTTGAAGGCCACCGTTTCTAAAATGAGCCGACCTGCTTTGTGTGGCACGATCTCGCGCCAGTTCGCAGGGGCGGGCGCAGTGACGGGGGCCTCGCAAATCCGGAAGTCGTCGGCGCCTGCAGAGTTGGTCGTGATGATGAGCTTGTCGTCGTGGTGCTCGACGCCATACTCATGACCTCGCTGGCGCGCCGAGACGAGCAGCATGGGCGCCTTCGGGTCGGCAGCATCGATGAGATGGACTTCGCTTGTTTCGTGGTCGTGCGCGTCGACGAACAGGAAGCGCGAGGATTGGGTTTTGCCGAGCGAAACGAAGAAGCCGGGGTCGTGCTCTTCGTAGATGAGCTCATCCATATTTGATTCTGTGCCGACGACGTGGCGATACACATAGCGGGCGCGCTGGTTGTCGTCGACGCGGATATAGTAGAGCGCGCGCCCGTCGAGCGCCCAATGGATCTCGCCACGTGTGTCCGTGATGACGTCGGCGAGGTCCCGGCCCATTTCCATGTCGCGGATTCGGATGGAGAAGAGTTCCGAGCCCTTGTCGTCGGTGGCATAGGCGAAGAGTTTGTGATCGGGGCTATGGGCTGTTGCGCCGAGATCCCAATAGGCCTTGCTTTTGGCTTCGGCGTTGCCGTCGAGCAGCACGTTTTTCTCGCCACCGCCGCGAGGTTGACGGCAGAGCCGAATATACTGCTCGCCGGGGACGAACTCGGAAAAGTACTCCCACGGCCCGTGAGGGCTGGGCACAGTGCTGTCGTCCTGCTTGAGGCGGCCCTTCATCTCCGCAAATAGGGCCTCCTGCAAGGCGGTCGTGTCCGCAAGCATGGTTTCGGTATAGGCGTTCTCGGCTTCGAGGTATGCGCGAATGGCCGAGTCGATGGCCTCGGGCTTTCGCATCACCTCCTGCCAGTTCTCGGCCCTTAGCCAGTGGTAATCGTCTTGGAGCGTCGTTCCGTGGTGCTGAACGATATGTGGGCGCTTCTCCGCAACTGGGGGTAAGGGCTTGGCCGGGATTGTGTCGTGGCTCATGGAACTCCTACGTGCAGGCCTATTGTTCTGGAACAACCTCGGCTCTCGGGGGCGTGGCTTCAAGTCTGCGGCAGTGTCGACTGAATAGGCGTCCGTCAAGGCGCTTATTTTGTCGGCGGCGGGCTTCCACCTTCGTTTATCCCGAATATTGCGCCTATCTATATTGGCGTCCGCCGTGAAAGTTCACATTTGTATTAGTAAAATTTCCGTACCCCCCAGAATTCTAAACTATGCAACATCGATTTCCTGGAATTGTTGGTAGATAGACTTGACGTCCGGTCTCTAATCATAGCATTAATCCTGTGCAGTCGGGCTTATAACAAGAATAAGGGGTTCCGGATGACTGGTAACGAGCAAGAACAGGAAAGCCTTGTTGAGTTGACGGCAAAGATCGTCTCAGCCTACGTCAGCAACAACTCCGTGGGCGCAGCCGACTTGCCGCAGCTCATCAGTGATACGCACGCGGCCCTGACGCGAGCCAATAACAACCTGCTTGAGCCCGAACGCGATGAACTCAAGCCCAAAATCGCGGTTAAAAAGTCTGTGATGCCCGACTACATCATCTGTCTTGAGGACGGAAAAAAGTTCAAATCCCTAAAACGTCATCTGCGGACCCACTACAACCTCTCACCGGAAGAGTACCGCGAGAAATGGGGTCTGCCGCATGACTACCCCATGGTGGCACCGAATTATGCCCGCGCGCGGTCTGATCTAGCAAAGAAGATGGGTCTCGGCACGCGCCGCGACTAGGATTCCCGCGTAGGCACTTCCGCTTCCCCTTCTTCGGTCGGGGCAGCTCTTTTGAGTGATGGCGGAAGGGCAAGACAGGATGCGACTTCGGCGCGATATTCGCTGAGCAATTTCCGGTGCCGCGCGAGGTCATACGACCAGTGACCCGCCAAGCCTTTTTGCCGTTCCTTGCGTAAGGCGCGGCGAAGTTTAGCGAGCAGGCGCAATCGTCCGGCATAGGTCGTGTCAGCGGCCTCGTGGGGCCAGAGAGGAAGTAGGCTCGCGAGCCGCGCTGCGCGATCGAGTGCTGCCTTGGATGGCTGTGCTCCGGTGGTGCCCCATTCGGCCCTTTCCTGTCCAGAATGTGCGCGCTTTGTTGCAAAAGACATTCCCGCCACTGCTCCGTTACGATTGCATGGCGCAAGGCTCTCACGACGAGCGAATGACGGGGACAAACAGCAAGCGTTAATTCTGGCTCTCAGGGTAAAGAAAGTTATCCCCCTTCTTCACTGCTTTCGTAGCTTTGAATCCGGATGGCTGCTGCTGCTGCTATAGTTTCCGCATTAGGGCACCGCCTCTCTCGGTACTCTCAATTTGGTTCGGAATTCCTCACATGTGGCCCTGTGAAAGCGCTCTAGATCCTGGCGTCCGCCGCTCCGAAGTCTCACGAGGCAAGCGCAGGTGTAAGGCCCTCCTTCCTCCTCAGGCCTCTCGCGCCGTTGTCGAAGAGATGGTGGTTAAGGTTTTTGGTGTCGGCCGGGCCGAGTTCGATTTGCCATCGCGGGGCAGAGCCCCCTGTGCACTGGCGCGTCAGGTCGCCATGTATCTCACTCACGTCTGCCTCGGTTTGACGATGAGCGACGTCGGCAAGCTCTTTGGGCGCGACCGGACAACGGTGGCACACGCCTGTGGAGTCGTCGAGGACCGGCGAGACGATCCAATATTCGATCGAGCACTAGAACTCCTGGAGTGGGCCGTTATGGCCAAGACCATGTGGCCGGTGCGCGATCCTTCAAGCGCGATTTAGGAAGCAGAAAAATGCAGGACGGCAGGGCGAGCATCGCAAAAGCGGTGCGCGATGCGGATCATGTTTGGGTTTTGCGGGCCATGGCGCGCAAGGGCGCGCGAGTGGTCGTCGGCGGCGCGGGCGTGGTTACAATTGTGATGCCGGGGAAGGCGACCGCTGGCAGCACCGTAGTTCCAGGTCCATTGTGGGCATCGCTCCTGAAGCGGAGGTTCATTGCATACATAGAAGGGGAGTCATGGGCCCTCACAAGGCGAGGCCGCTCCGAGCTAAAGAAACGTTTATGTACATCGGCAGCAGCAAGCGCCGCCGCCGTACCCTCGCCCCAATCCGATCGTTTGCCGCAGGCCCGGCCGCGCCCCCAATTCAATGCGGAGGAGAGTCCGCTGACGTGGCTTCGAAGCCGGCGGGACAAAGATGGCGAGCCCTTGATCTCGGAGACGGAGTTTATGGCCGGTGAGCGCCTGCGAAGCGACTTCCACCTTGCGCGACTTGAGCCGCGTGTAACGGCAAGCTGGAATGGGGTTGGCGCGGGATCAGGCACCAAGCGCGCGGCACCTGGCGTTGGGCTAGAACTCCAAGACCACGTGGTGGCGGCACGAGAGCGTGTCCAACGCGCGCTCGCCGCAGTCGGTCCGGAACTCTCCGGCATCCTGATCGACGTATGCTGCCACCTCAAAGGGCTATCAGATGCCGAGCGTGCGCGAAGCTGGCCCCAGCGATCGGCGAAAGTCATTTTGCAGATGGCGCTGCAACGCCTGGCGCGACACTACGGCCTCGATCGCCAAAACAGGCATCAAGTTGGGAAGGCTCATGCGATACGCCATTGGGGGAGCGATGATTATCGCCCAACACTCCAGAGCTGGATCGAGTAGGAGCGCTCGGCCGGACAACGCCCTGAATAGGGGCTACATATCACGCGGCAAGTGCGCGTTTGGCATCGCTGCGAATACGCTCGACCATGGACGCAAACCCGTTCGAGCGCTGGGGTGTCAGATGCTCCTTGAGGCCGAGTGAGGCGAATTCGGCGACAGCATCCGTAGCGAGGATCTCGTTGGCCGTGCGGCCGTTGTACATAGAGAAGAGGATGGCCACGAGCCCTTTTACGATGAGGGCGTCACTGTCGCCCTGCAAATGCAGGGATGGGTTTCCGCCCGAGCCGTTTCGTATGTCGGTTGCAAGCCAGACTTGGCTGGCGCAGCCGCGCACCTTGTTGGCATCCGTCTTCAAGGTGTCAGGCATGTCGGGAAGCTTGCGGCCAAGCTCGATAACATACCGGTAGCGGTCCTCCCAATCATCGAGGAGGGCGAAGTCTTCGCGGATTTCCGCAATTCTCATAGGCTGGTCTTGCGCCTCTTAAATTTCTTGGCAGCGCAACCCTCACGGGTTCTGCGCTCATATCTCGAGTGAGAGATAGGGGGCTTGGGAGGGGTGAAGCAAGGCCCAGATATCAGATGCCGCGGGTACTTCCGCGCCATTCCGGCTTCATGTCGTCGGGCGTTAGTGTGCCCCGGCGGGCAGACAATGACGTCTTGACGGGTGACCGTTCGGCTGCTCCTTCGGCCGTCATATAGCGTTTGGCGGCGTTGAGTGCGAGTTCGCCGGCAAATTGCGCCTTGTCTTTGAAGACGACCCAATACTCACCGGCATTGGCGCAATGGACCGGATTGCGATCGCAATAGGTCACAGCCCAATCGATCGCCGAGACGGCCTTGAGATAAAGGCGCTGCTGCTCTCCCTTATCGGAAGGCATAGCTGCAATCGCGACAGCAATCAACACTCCTGTTCGAATGAGGGACATTGATGAATTACTCGCGCTCCTGGAAGGCCGGTCTCGGTGACCGCAAGCGGGAAACCTAAACGCAATTCGTCAGTAAACCGCGCATGGCCAAGATCAAATGCGTGGCGAACTTGACTAGAATTTTATCAATCTCGCTGCACGCGTCCCGCCTCCCAGGCTAACGATTTCGACGGTTAACGAGGCGTTTACGAGCGCTTCTCATAATTGGGAGGAGCCCTTGCTCTCATTTGGGGCGGGTGGGGGTTGTGGAGGAGATGAGATGACTGTTCGGTGGATCAGGACGGCCTTTGCGGCATTCTTCGCCCTGGCCGCTGCTTTCGCCGTTAATGTCTTCTTGCTGCAACCTGCTCCCTTGTCATCGAGCTTGTCGGCATCTCGGCCGTCGTGGCCAGCCCCTATCCAGACATCGGCTATTCCGACGCAGAAGACGGAAAAACCCGCGGTCACGGCCACTTCGGAGGTGATCAGCGCCCGCATACCCGATGCGATCATCACACTCAAAAGCAGTGCGGGGCCCGATCCCGAAGTGATTAGGGCCATACAACGTGAGCTCGCGAACCGGGGCTACGAAGCAGGTGTTGCCGATGGCCTTACCGGTCTCGTAACCCGAGCCGCTATCATGGCCTACGAAGCCGACCACGGCATGACGCTTACTGCCGAGCCAAGCGAAGCGCTTCTCCAACAAATCCTTCTCGGCAGCGCACAGCCTCCCAAGAAGGGGGCACCATATGCGCAGTCTGGAACGGAAGCAGAGCGAGTTATTCGCACGGTGCAGCAATCGCTTGCCAATCTCGGCTACGGCGTCAAGACGGTCGATGGCCGGATGGGGGAATCCACCGCACGTGCCATCCGTGAATTCGAGGCCCAGCAGGGCCTGAAGCAGACGGGCCGGATTTCGGGGCAGCTTGTGGCACGTCTTGCACGGCTCGCCAGTCAAGGGCATCTGGCGGATGTCAGATAACTCGCGCACCAGGTCTTCCAACTTTCCACACACCTGTTAGAACCCGCGCCATGCGGTTGAAGAGTTCTATCTGGGTAAAGGCTTACGTGCGCCGGTGCCAAGTTGCCGGCGTATCTGCCTATATCGTTCGCCACGGCGATGACGATGCAGGAGCTATCTTTATTCGGATAAACCGTCTCGATGGATCGAGCGATCTCTTCGGTCCGGCCCCCGCAGGCCTCGCCGATCTCAATTTGGAGCGACAATGGATGCGCCACGGAAAGGGCGATCCGCTTCCTGATTCCAAGGCCGACGGCATACTCGAGCGCGAGATTCGATTCGACTCGGATCTTTGGATCGTCGAAGTTGAGGATCGAGAGGGACGGCACTTTCTCGATGGCAGTATCGCAGGCGAGCTCTCGCAACCACGTTAAGGCTTTCTTAACCGATACGACATTGGATAATGAGATACGAGAGGCGGGGCCCTATTCAATGGGCGAGCAGAAGCTGAATTGCCTCCAGAGGAGTAAATGCGCGAGTGAGCCTTCGTCAGAGGGGGAACCGATGGCCATTATACTCGAGTTTCGAGGACTAGTTCCACGGGGTGCATCAGCTTCGTTTGATGCCGCATCGCGTGCCAGCGCTGAGATCGTGCTCTTTCCAGGCGTGCGTTACGAGCGTTGGGAAGATGATGTCATCAAGCCGAAGGCTTCGGGCGGCAAGAAAAGCCGAAGGCGAGACACTCTCGAACTCGACGACTGATGATCTGACGCCTCACTCACTCTATTCGCGCTTTGCTGCGCATTGGGCTGCTGCAAGACCGGCGTGATTACGGGCGCGATAGGACTGCCCCATGTCGGGCGCCCGAAGTACCGCGAGCCCGCTCGGAGAAACAAGCGTCAGCGATGCCGATTCCGTTGCATCCTGGCCCCTTGGCTCGGTCGAAAGTCCCGGGAAGCGGTCGCCAGAAGGAACAAGCGAGAGTGAGACGTACATGACGCGGCCAGGCTGAGCGACGGCCGTGTAGAAATTCTCCCCTTCCGGCGAATAGAGTGCGAGCGTCCATCCGGGCTCGATGAGAGCTGCGTTGATCGACACCGTGCCACGGGTGGTGTCGTAGCGGCACATGGCGTAAGTGGCGTCCGGCCCCATGAATGGCAGAGGCTGGGATTTCGCCGACACGGGCGGCATGAGCTGCATTTTGTTGAGGGGCAGGATGGCGCTGAGGCGCGCCACCGCGGGCGCCGTCGCAACGGCGGGTGCCATGAGGGTTGCTGAAATATTTAGAACGGCGATGGCACTGAGTGCCAGGCCGACGAGGCGCCAGTTGAGGCGCTTCACGCGATCGACGATGATCATCGGCAGTTCTCCCGCTTGATCGTCGGCAGTCTCGATTGCTCATCGAGTGTTTCGCGCTCGGTGCTGCCCAACCCAAGATCGAGAACGTTGAAAACAAGTGCTATACGTCCGGCGCCGCCGGTTGGCAGCCAGTTGCCGGGCCGGGCATCGCGCGCCATCGTGACCACGTAGCTGCCGTTAGGTTGCAGGGCTATTGTTGAACTCGTGTAAGTATGCCGATCGACGGAGTTGGAGATGAGGCGGCCGCGATCATCAAATACCGTGAGGCTCCACCAATTTCGCGGCAGGTCCCTTCCCTCCACGATGTAATCGCAGGAGGAGTGAAGCCGGCGCCCTTCGTTATCAGCGGTCGCGTAGTAGCTAAGTGAGACCTCAGTGCTCATGGGAAGGGCGCCAAGGCGAGCAAAGTGCGCACGCGTATAGGGGTCGGCATCACTGCGCGCAGCCGACGTCCACAAGACCCACGGCCCCAAATTGCGCGTTGAAATCAGAGATCCAGCCTCGACCATGTACCAGGAAGAGCCAAATCCGGCGATGAGCACAATGCCGGAAAAGAGCGCCAAGTCGGCAACGCGATCGATCGAGGCGAGCAGCCGTTTCTTGAATCGATGCAGCGTGAGGTTCATGATCGCAGTTTAACTCACGGTGTGGTCAGGGTGCGCTCTTTGTGTGGCGCAGTAGAAGCCGTCGTCAGCCCCGAAGGCCCGGATGCATCGGCGCGCGAATCTGGCGCGGCCCGAGATGGGGATTCCTTGAGGGGGCCTTTGGGGTTGTCTTGCCCGGCAGGTGGCGAGGGCTGCGTATTGGGCTGCTGTTCCAAAGGTTGGAGATCGGGCAGGCCCGCAGCCTTTCGCATGGCCGAAACGATGCGTCTCAGGGAGGCCTTGGTGCTCTCCGGCATGAGACTCGTAGAAACCGGCTGTTGGGTATCCTGAGAGACGGCTGATGTTGGAGCGTTCGGATCCTCGGTGAGTTTCAATTCCGCTATGCGTTGCTGCTCAGCGATCTGAGTGGGATGCGGGGCGAGTCCGGGGATTGTGGGGATGTTCATATCCTTGTGTGCGACGGCCATGAAATCATGCCAAATCGGAGCTGCGAGCTGGCCGCCGGTGTTGCCACTCACCATGGGCGAGTTGTCGTCGTTCCCCAACCAGACGCTGGCCACGTACTTGCCGGTGAAGCCGACGAACCACACGTCGCGCGGGCCGGTACTGGTTCCGGTCTTGCCGGCTGAATGCGTGAACTCGAGTGCGGCTCGCTGACCGGTGCCGTCGGTCACGACCCTCTGCATCATCTGGTTCATCTGCTGGGCGACCTGACGCGAGACGACCTGCGGAGCCGGCGGCTCGTCGCGATCGCGCGCATAGATAAGCTCGCCTTTCGAGTTCACCATCTCGAGTACGGCATAAGGCCTGGCGCGCTTGCCGCCATTGGCGAACGTGGCGATCCCTCCCGTGTGCTCGAGCGGCGTAATTCCGTAGTCGCCGAGCGCCATCGAGCACGACTTGCGAATACCCGTGATGCCGAGGCGCTTGGTCATGTCGATCACCTTCTCGCGCCCGACCTTCAACGAAAGCTGCACCGCGACCGTGTTCAACGACTTGGCGAGCGCCAGCCACAACGGCATCCTTCCCCCGCCTCCGTGACTGCCGCCGTAGTTCTGCGGATGCCAGTTACCGCAAGATGGCGAGCTGTCACTGACGCTCGTCTCGGGTTTGTAGCCGTTCTCGAGTGCGGTCGCATAAACATAGATCTTGAACGACGAGCCCGGCTGACGCTTGGCATGTGTGGCACGATTGAACTGGCTTTCGCCGTAATCGGGCCCACCGACCATGGCGCGCACCGCGCCCTCCGTCTCCATGACGACGAGCGAGCCCGAATTGTACCGCAGGCTTCGGCCCTGCTTCTTGATGACGGGAATGATTGCATCGTCAGCGAGGCGCTGCAGCGATGGATCGAACGTCGTGCGTACGGTGAGGATATACTGATTGCGCCCTTCGCCGAGGCGTTGCACCTCCTCGAATGCATAATCGAGGAACCAATCAGGGGAGGCGGCCGTGCGCGTTTCAATGATCTTAGCCGGATGGAGGCGCGCTTCGTGCACCTGCGCGGCCGTATAGAAGCCGGCTTCGACGAGGTTGGTCAGTACCTCGTTCGTGCGCGCGCGCGATGCGGGAAGGTTGATGTGGGGCGCGAATTTGGTTGGCGCCTTATAGAGGCCGGCGAGCATGGCTGCTTCTGCAAGATTCACCTCTCGCACCGATTTGCCGAAATAGAACTGCGAGGCCGCCTCGACACCGAAAGCGCCGCCGCCGAGATAGGCGCGGTCGAGATACATTTTGAGGATCTCGCGCTTCGTAAATCGCGACTCAAGCAAGAAAGCCAGG
>CAZSNH010000068.1:0-10209 GCA_964607855.1 uncultured Hyphomicrobium sp.
TCGCAAAATAAAGCCAATTGCCCGAGGCAATGCCAAGTCTCAGCCGTGCGCTAGAGAGCCAATCGGAACTCGCGGTTAAGGAGCGGGCGCCGATGCTGGTGGTGTCGCCGTCGGAGCCGAGCCAAGTCGCATCAAGCTCCAAGCCGCCGACGATGCTTCCGGTTTGGATGTTGTAGCCGGCCTGTAAGCCGCCGGAGAATTCCGCAATCGAGGCATCGGCCGATCCAATGCCACCGATTTCGAAGCTGCCCCATGTGGCACCGAGATGTCCGCCCACGTAGAGACCGCTCCAGTCAACGGAGATAGGTGCATAGGCAGGCGGCGTATACTGTCGCTCGAGGGGACGGTCCGAGGCATCCCAAAGTCCGGCCTTGTAGGCTGTGTAGGGAGTGCCGTAAGCGGGCGTCCCGCGCCAGCCGTCGTAGGCGCTTCCAGCGAAGACAGGGAGCGGACTTGCAATGCACAGAATGCCGAGAATACCGAGACGCGGCCATCGGGCCAGCGATTTTCTGAACATGGGGTTGCCCTTACGCAAAACGGGAGACAACATCTTGGAGATCGCGGGAAACGCGGCTGCGATCTCACCCTTATCTTTCCCTTGAGAATGGTTAGCGAAGCGTTAAGAGGCAGTGTTTTGTAACGGACCAATAGCCCTGGAAGCGCTCCTTGATGTCTCCTGGTCGATCTTTTCCCTCTGGCGCCCGCGTGCAGCGCGTGGAGGCATGCGATTTCGTCTCGATTTCGGCTTCTTGGGAGTTTGCCGATTTAAACCGCGAGGCCATCGAGATGAATTGGCGGCGAAGATGCTTGGAGAATCCCGCGTTCTTCAATGGAACCGTCCATCTTCTCGGCGAGCACAGCTTTGAGGGACGTGTTTTCAAGGCGGTTCTCGCGCGCACGCCCTTCAAGGAATTTCTCTACTGGAAGGACAGCGGCTATCCCGATCGCGGCGTATTCGATGTCTTCGGTTCTGCTCTGCTGAGATCGCGTGAAGGGTATGTGATCCTCGGCCGGCAGCGGGAAGGCAATCTCAATGCGGGCCTCGTCTACCTTCCTGGCGGCTTCATTGACGAGCGCGATGTGAGCCCTGATGGCCGCGTCGATATCAGCCGGAACATTCTGCGCGAGCTTGGTGAGGAGATCGGGCTCGAACCGCATTTGGCGGAGCAGCAACCGGGCTTCTTGGTGAGCTTCGCCGGCCAGCTTGCTTCGATTGCCGCCGAGTTTCGCTCGCCCTTGCCTGCTGCTCAAATAGTCGAACGGTTCGAGCAGCATATTGCGGACAATGATGGTTCTGAGCTGGTGTCCATCGAGGTCGTGCCGTCGGTGGACGCCCTTGATCGCCTCACGGTGCCCAAGTATGCAGACGCCATTATTCGTGCTGTGCTGCGGGGTCCTTAAAAAAGTTCGGAGTCTTGTTTTCTATTGACTTGGAGGTGACGCGTCTTTGGGGCAGAGTGCGCCCGCTCATGGGGTGAGCCGTTCTGTTGGGGGTCTTTGTGGCGCGGTACCGATTTCATCATCTCGATGTCTTTTCTACCGAGCGATACGGCGGCAATCCCCTTGCCGTCGTCCTCGACGCTGATGCACTCTCGAGCGAAGAGATGCAGATGGTGGCGGGGGAGTTCAATCTGTCCGAGACGGTGTTCGTCCTTAGGGCCCAGAAACCGGCTCATTCCGCAACAGCGCGCATCTTTACGCCAACCCGCGAGGTGCCATTTGCCGGGCACCCCACGGTGGGAACGGCCGCGCTTCTTGCCGAATTGAGAACGCCGGCAACGGAAAACGAGTTGGATGCTCTCGTCGTTCTCGAGCAGGCGATCGGCACCGTTCGTGTCGGTGTACGATTGAGACCCGGTGCGGCTCCATTCGCCGAATTCGATGCCCCACGACTTCCCTCTGAAGCCGGTACATTGCCGCCCGTCGAGATCCTTGCTGCGGGACTGGGACTGATACCGAGTGAAATCGGGTTCGAAAACCACCGGCCCACCTGCTTTGCCGCGGGAAATGCCTTTGCCTTCATTCCAGTGTCGACCTTAGAAGCGATCGGCCGGGCCAGGATCAATCATCCGCATTGGAGCCAGGCCTTTCAGGAGCAAGGCATTCTGGGTGCCTATCTCTATTCGCGCCAATGCCTGCACACGACGTCATCCTTCCACGCGCGCATGTTTGCACCCGACGCCGGGGTTCCCGAGGATCCCGCGACCGGCTCGGCGGCCGTCTGCCTGGCCGGGGCGGTTCACAAGTTTGATGCGCTCCCCGACGGTTTCCATAAGCGCACCATCGAGCAGGGCCATGAGATCAACCGCCCAAGCGCCATATCGCTCACCCTCACCATTGAGGCTGGCAAGCTCACGAATGTGCGAATCGGTGGATATGCCGTCCGCGTTGCCGAGGGTACGATCGAGGTTTGAAGAGCGCGTCGTGCCCCGCTCAGCTTCCCCCATCCGGCCCGCGGTGCCGCACCTTCGGACCGGCACTTGCAATTCATCAATGGTTTCTGCTTTATAGTCGCCACATCCGTGATTTTGGCCGCCTAGGCCTCCGGTCAATAAGCTGTCAAACGAATGCGCCAAGAGTGCAACAATTTCAGCTATTTAGCAGCCTGCGCAAACTCGGCGCACCGGCTTAATTCGCCGCGTTGTCGGCTGCTCACCCTCCTCCTTACCAGCCCCTGAGCCTCGCTTGAGGTTCCGGATTGTACCGGGACGGGCGCTCAGGGGTCATAAAGAACGAGCTGATGGAACAACGCCAGCTCCCTCGGATGCTGGCCCCGAACATAAGGACAAACGGTAATGAGCGCCACCAAAACGACCGGCGAGAAGCAGATTGTACCCGCCGCCAAAGATCGCGTCGTGATTTTCGATACGACATTGCGCGACGGCGAGCAGTGCCCCGGCGCCACGATGACATTCGAAGAGAAGATCGAAGTGGCCGACATGCTCGACGCGATGGGCGTCGACATCATCGAGGCGGGCTTCCCGATCGCCTCTGAGGGCGACTTCGAGGCCGTATCGGCAGTCGCCAAGCGAGCCAAGAATGCTACGATTGCCGGACTCGCACGCGCCATCAACGCCGACATCGACCGTGCCGGCGAAGCCGTGCGCCAGGCAAGACGCGGGCGCATCCACACCTTCGTTTCGACATCGCCCATCCATCTCGCGCATCAGATGCGCAAGACGGAAACGGAGGTCCTCGAGATCATTACCGCTACAGTGACCCGCGCCCGGAACCTTGTCGAAGACGTCGAATGGTCGGCCATGGATGCGACGCGCACGCCGATCGACTATCTCTGCCGGTGTGTGGAAGCCGCGATCAAGGCTGGAGCAACGACCATCAATTTACCGGATACGGTTGGATACGCGACGCCTGACGAATACCTCGCCATGTTCCGCGATGTGCGCGCACGCGTTCCTAACGCGGATAAGGCGGTGTTCTCGACCCACTGTCATAACGACCTGGGGCTTGCCGTCGCCAACTCGCTTGCGGCTCTGAGCGGTGGGGCGCGTCAAATCGAATGCACCATCAACGGCATCGGCGAGCGAGCTGGGAATGCCGCGCTTGAAGAGGTCGTGATGGCGATTAGAACGCGCGCCGACGTTCTTCCATATTCGACCGGCATCGATACGACGATGCTCTCGCGGGCTTCGCGGCTTGTGTCGGCTGTCACGAATTTCCCGGTCCAGTACAACAAGGCCATCGTCGGACGTAATGCGTTCGCTCACGAGAGCGGAATTCATCAGGATGGAGTGCTCAAGCACCAGCGCACCTACGAGATCATGACACCGGAGTCGGTGGGCGTCGGCAAGACATCGCTCGTCATGGGCAAGCACTCGGGCCGCAACGCCTTCCGCACCAAGCTCAAGGAGCTCGGTTATGAGCTCGGAGAGAATGCGTTCGAGGATGCCTTCAATCGCTTCAAGGCGCTCGCCGACCGCAAGAAGCATGTGTACGACGAGGACATCGAAGCTCTCGTCGACGACAACGTGGCCCACATGCACGAACGCATGAAGGTGACGGGGCTGACAGTTATCGCCGGCACGATGGGTCCGCAGACCGCCACGCTGACGCTCGAGATTGACGGCGTTCCGCAAACGGTTCAGGCGACCGGCAATGGACCGGTTGACGCAACCTTTAACGCCATTAAGCAGCTCGTTCCGCACGACGCCCGGCTCGATCTCTATCAGGTCCATGCGGTGACCGAAGGCACGGACGCGCAGGCAGAGGTCTCGGTTCGGCTCGAGGAGGGCGGACGGCTGGTGACGGGAAGGGGTGCGGAAACCGACACCATGGTGGCATCGGCCCGAGCATATGTGTCGGCCCTGAATAAGCTTCTTGTGAAAAGACAGAAAACAGCTAAGGCCCAGGAGATCGGCTGATCGGGGCCGGATGACTGTGATCCTTTTTGGTCACGGGGTCCGCCAAGTAATCACAGTTCGAGAATAGAGCGCTGGCACCTTCGGGCTGCCGGCGCTATTGCTTAGCGGGGAGAGCGAGCGGCGGGCTCCCATGAGAGCGCCTTTGAGCGCAATGATCGCGGAAACGGCCTGTGTGTTGCGTAGAGTGCAGGAGCTTCGCGAACAGATTGGCCGTCGACCTTGGTTGATGGGCCTAGCTCTATGGGACTTGGGACGCATGCGACTCGGCGGTGCAGGCGTATTTTCGGACGATATTGCGATTGACCTCGGCACGGTCAATACGTTGGTCCACGTAGCCGGGCGCGGCATCATCATAGATGAGCCCTCTGTCGTTGCGATCCGGGAAAACCCGGGTGGCAGAGAGGTGCTGGCAGTTGGCCGTCAGGCCAAGCATATGGTTGGGCGCACGCCAGAGTCCATTGAGACGATACGACCGCTCCGCGACGGCGTTATCGCCGATTTCATCGCCACTGAAGAAATGTTGCGCCACTTTATCAGCCAGGCGCGCTCGCTGCTTGGCGTGCGCCGGCCGCGCATTCTTATCAGTGTGCCGCCGGGCGCCACGCCCGTAGACAGGCGCGCTGTCTACGAGACGGCGCTCTCGGCCGGCGCGCGCAAGGCCTATCTCATCGAAGAACCGGTTGCTGCTGCGCTTGGCGCCGGCCTGCCAATCGACGAGCCGGTCGCTTCCATGGTTGTCGACATTGGCGGGGGCACGACCGATATCGCTGTTCTCTCGCTCGGAGGCGTCGTCGAGGCGAGATCGCTGCGGGTCGCCGGCAATGCACTCGATGAGGCGATTATCCGATTTATCCGGCGCCACCATCATCTTCTGATTGGTGAGACAAACGCAGAGCGGATCAAGATCGAGGCTGGCACCGCAAGCCAGAACATCAATGGGCATGCGACGGAGGTTCATATCCGCGGCCGCGATCTGCGCCTTGGAAGGCCAAAGGGTGTCGTTCTGGGCTCCGCAGATATTGCTGAAGCCGTCGATTTGCCTTTGGATCAGATTGCAGAGTTCATTCAGAGGACGCTTGAGGAACTGCCTCCCGAAATCACCAACGATATTGCCGAGCGAGGTGTTTGCCTGACCGGCGGCGGTGCACTCCTCGACCGCGTGGACGAAGAGCTCGAGCGGCGCGTCGGAATTCACTTCGTCGTCCCAGACAATCCCATGCACTGCGTCGTCAAGGGGTCTGCAATTGTTCTAAGCGACCTCGATAGGCGCCAGCATCTCCTCATCCAACCGTGAGAGTCCCGTGTACAGAAGTCGGCGGAACCGGTTCTATAATTCCCAAAGAGGAGCGCGGTCCCGGTTCGACGTCTTGTTCGTGGTGTCTGTATTCACCTCAATTGCACTCCTTGCACTCAGTCGGCTCGAACATTCCGCGGTTGCACACCTTCGCTGGTTGGTTGCCGAAATCATGGCCCCGGTGCTCGCCGAGGGTGGCGGCGTCGTGGAACGTCTTCGGTTTTCGGGGAAGGCGCTCTCGAGCATGATGGACCTTGCCCGCGAAGTGGAGCGTCTTAAGGATGAAAATCAGCGGCTCATGAGCTGGGAGTGGCGGGCCAAGGAATCCGAGCGCAAACTCGCCGAGCTTTCGAGCCTCTCCAACGTGGTCAAGGAACTGCCCATCGGCTTCGTGACCGCTCGCGTTCTCGCCAATTCCGGCGGGCCTTTCGTGAGGAGCGCGCTCGTCAGCGCAGGACGCGAGCAAAACGTCAGGACAGGCTATCCGGTGTTGAGCAGCGCTGGCCTCGTTGGTCGCATCGTAGAAACTGGAGAAAGAGCAGCCCAAGTGCTGCTTCTGACGGATCTCAACAGCCGGATTCCAGTCTCCGTTGGTCCCAGAGGCGTGCGCGCAATTCTCGTCGGCGACAACAGTGCATTTCCAAGACTTGCCTACTTGGCGCCTGAAGCTGTCGTGGCGGCGGGCGAGGAGGTCTCGACCTCGGGCGTTGGCGGCATTTATCCGCGCGGTTTGCGCATTGGTGTTGTTGGCGACGAAAAGGGACGTCTCGTCGTGCGGCCACACTCGGCGCTCGATAATCTCGAATATGTGAGCGTCCTTTTTTATGAAACCGATGCGATCGGTCTAACCGATGAAGACGCAGCCATGCCGGGCAAGGAAGCGCGCCGCGAAAGCCTTACGGAGCTGCCGGCCGCCGTGCATCGGGGAAATTAGCATGAGGCGGGGTATTCACATCTTTGCCGCGGTCTGTTCGACTTTCTTGCTGACTGTGCTCGCGTCCCTGCCTTGGGACCTTCCACCGACATGGCGATTTCTCCTTCCCCAACTGCCGTTTGTCAGCCTCTACTTCTGGACGGCCAAGGATGCTCCGGTTCTGGCGCCCCTCCTGATCTTTGCTGCAGGCCTCTTAATGGACGTCTCGAGTGGCGGACCTCTCGGCTTTTGGTCTCTCGCCTATCTCGCAGGCTATGGCATGTGCGGTATCGCGTGGCCAATTCCTGGAGGTAGCCCCGGAGGAGTGCTGCATTTCACCATAACTGCCGTGCTTCTCATAGGGTTCGAATGGGGAGTAACCTCACTCCATTATCTGACGCCTGCCGACCTGGACCCGTTCCTGCGCGCACTCATTGGCGCCTGGTTGAGTTTTGCCGTTACCCGCATCGTCTTCGCGTGGCTCCTTGGGCAGCGCCCTCAGGTCCCCAATGCAACTCTGACGCGGGGGAGATAACGGTTGGTGTCGGAGTGGCTAAACAGGATGGACCTCGACCGGCGTTTTACGCGGCGCATGTTGATATTGGGCGGGGTCCAGGCCGCTTGTCTCGGGACGCTCGTAGGCAAGCTCTATCAACTGCAGGTTCTGGACGGCGGCCGCTATCTCCCACTTGCCGACGATAATCGCATGAGCCTGCGCATTCTGGCGCCTGTCCGCGGACGGATCCTCGATCGCAATGGCTTGGTGCTCGCCGACAATGAACAGAGCTTTCGCGTTTCTCTGGTGCCGTCGCTGGCGGGCGACATCGAAAAGACCCTGGATCTTGTCGCCAGGATCGTTCCTCTCTCCGGCGACGCCAAGCAGGAGCTTTCTCTTAAAGCGAAACGTGCTGGGCGTGGCGCTTCGATCGTCATTGCCAACAACATCGACTTCGAGCAAGTGGCGGCGCTCAATCTTCTCACTCCCCAGCTCTACGGAGTCGAGGTCGAGATCGCCCATTCCCGCCGCTATTACCCCTCGATGGCGATTGCCCACGTTGTCGGATATGTGGGCGGCCTCCCGCGACGAGGCATAGATGACGATGTGGCGCTGCGCATACCTGGTACCAAGGTCGGGCGTAGCGGCATCGAGCGGGCCATGGAGAAGGAGCTTCGAGGAAAGGCGGGAACGCGGCGGTCGGAGATCGATGCGCGCGGGCGCATTGTGCGCCATATCGAGGAGGTAGAGCCGAAGGCGGGTGCCGATGTCCATGCGGCGATCGACATGCGCCTTCAGGCTCGCGTCATGCAGCGGCTCTCCCGCGAACGGCGCGCGGCTGCCGTCGTGATGGACGTCACTTCGGGAGACATCCTCGCACTTGCCTCTGTTCCCTCCTTCGACAGCAATGATGTTGCCGGTCCCGGTTCTCTGCCCATGTGGAAGCGTTTGAGTGAGGCGGAAGACCAGCCGCTCTTCAATCGCGCCTTGAGCGGTCAGTATCCTCCCGGATCCACGTTCAAGCTCGTCACCGCACTCACCGCCCTTGAGGCCGGCACCGTCACGCGGGAGGAAGAAATTCGTTGCCCCGGCCGCTTTACGATCGCCGAGGAGACCTATCGCTGCTGGAAGCGTGCCGGTCATGGCGACATCACGCTGAAAGGGGCCATCAAGGAGAGCTGTGACGTCTACTTTTACGAAGTCGCGCGGCGAACAGGCATGAAGCGGATCGCTGCCATGGCGCGCAAGCTGGGCTTCGGTGAGAGCCATGCGGCGGGCACCGCTCCCGAAAAGGAGGGGATTGTCCCTGACGCCGACTGGAAGCGCTGGACACTGCGCGAAGGCTGGGCACTCGGTGATACGGTAATCGCTTCCGTGGGCCAGGGGTTCGTGCTTGCGACGCCCTTGCAGCTTGCCGTCATGACGGCTCGCATTGCCACCGGGCGGCAGGTCACAGCGCGCTTGGCAAGCGTTGATCCGCTTCGGAGCCGGGAATTCCGCCTCCTCGACATTTCCGTCACATCGCTCGAAACCGTCCGGGAGGCGATGATTGCCGCCGTCAACGAGAAGGGTGGAACTGGCGAACCCGCGCAGCCTTCGGGCAGCATTCGGATTGCCGGAAAAACCGGGACCTCGCAGGTTCGACGTAACGTATCGGGCGATGAGAGCACGCGCAAAGAGGGGCTTTGGGAAGACCGTGACCACGCTCTGTTTGTCGCCTATATGCCGGCAGAAAATCCCCAATACGCGATCTCGGTCGTCATTGAGCATGGCGGCGCGGGTGGAACCGCGGCCGGTCCCGTGGTGCGCGATATCGTCAATTATATGCTCAAACGTGATCCTGCGGCGCCGTCGGCAGGCGCAGGCGAAACGCCGGACGGCGAGCCTTCGCCGCCGGATCCAGCAGATCCTTCGAGTTCGAGAGGCTGACGTTCTATGAGGACGCTTCTCAACAGATATCACCAGCAGGCAGCATCCGAAAAATTCGCGAGGATGCCTTGGATGGTACTTCTGCTCGCAGCCCTTCTCGTCGCAGCCGGAGCGGTGGCGCTTTTTTCGGTGGCTGGCGGGTCGTATCAACCTTGGGCGGCCCAGCACGTCACGCGCTTTCTTGTCATGAGCGCCATTGCACTCGCGATCGGGCTTGTTCCGCTTCGCGTCTGGTTTCAACTGGCTTTCCCGGCCTATGGGCTGGCGCTCATTCTTCTCGCGATTGTGCCGGTTGCCGGTGTCGAGGCCATGGGAGCGCAGCGCTGGCTTTCTCTCATGGGGTTTCAGTTTCAGCCCTCGGAGCTGATGAAGCTCGCGCTGGTTGCAGCCCTCGCGCGCTTCCTGCATGTGGTTCCGGCTCATCAGATCTCGGCGCCCCGCCACGTTTTGACGGCGATTGCGATGATCGCGCTTCCTGCCGCCCTCATTCTGCGCCAGCCGGATCTCGGTTCGGCCGTTTTGGTGACCTTGATCGGCTTGATCCTCATGTTTCTCGCGGGCGTCTCCCTCATTTATTTCGGGTTGGGCGGCGTAATGGTGGGGTATGCGCTGCCCTTCTTCATCGCCAGCCTGCACGACTATCAGCGCCGGCGTCTCACAACTTTTCTCGATCCCGAATCCGATCCGACGGGGGCTGGCTATCACATTCTCCAATCGAAGATTGCGCTGGGATCGGGGGGCATCTCGGGAAAGGGGTTCTTGCAGGGGACGCAGAGCCAGCTCGACTTCCTTCCCGAAAAGCACACCGATTTTGTGTTTACGATGCTCGGGGAGGAATGGGGGTACGTGGGCAGCCTCGCTCTCCTTTTGCTTTATGCCGCACTTCTCTTGCAGCTAGCCAGGATGGCGCTGCAAGCCGAGAGCCGCTTTGCGAAGCTGCTCATCTCAGGCTCCCTGGTGACTATGTTCCTCTACGTTTTCATCAACGTTGCGATGGTGACGGGGCTCGTTCCCGTCGTCGGGGTTCCGCTGCCGCTCGTCTCTTATGGCGGAACGTCTCTCGCTACGATCATGATCGGGCTGGGGCTCGCCATTTCAGCTCACGTGCATGTTCGCGAGGAACTCGGACGAGGGCTGTTACGAGGCTAGAGCCTTTCCGACTCAGGTTGAAGCATATCCTGCGCTGCGGAGGTAGTTG
>CAZSNH010000069.1:0-2457 GCA_964607855.1 uncultured Hyphomicrobium sp.
CCCAACAGCGGTCATCGTGCAGGTCGCACTTGCGGTGCTCTTACTTGATGGAAGCCTGTCGCGGGTCGATGCATTCCTGCTTCTCGCAGCATTTCTGATTTGGCTGGCGGCCGTGACACATGAGGCACGCTCTCAACGCAGTGCAGCTGCTGCCGTCCTCGGCGAAGGTAAACCGATGAGAGCGGTGTTCGAGAGCCTCATCGGCTTGGCGCTGCTCATCGCTGCGGGCAAGCTGATCGTCTCTGGCGGCACCGAGATCGCCAAGGCGTATGGAATGAGCGAGTTCGCGATCGGCGCCACGCTCGTGGCCATCGGCACATCCATGCCTGAGCTGGCCACTGTGCTCATTGCGCACTTCCGAGGCCACGACGAGGTCGGCCTTGGGACGGTCCTCGGGAGCAATATCTTCAATGCTCTGTTCATCGTCGGCACGGCTGCGGCCATTACGCCCTATGCCATCGCGTTCAGCGAGGTTGCAGCAGCCCTGCTCGTCGGACTCGCCGCTGTCATCATGACCTACCCACCGAGATCCGAAACCATCGACCGCTGGCGAGGTGGGCTGTTGCTGGCGCTATACGGGGCGTATGTGCTTGCAGTCCTCCAGATCTGACGGTCACATTCTGCTCGTCGCGAAGCGGCAAGTACAGAGGACTCATCGAACTTCGGAAGGCGCTCTCGTTAATCTTGTCGGGTCGCAGTGCTCCGACCGCTGCCAATCCGCTTCTGTGAAACGAGCCTATCCCTGAAATTTCTGGTCCGAATGGGCTCTGGCACCGGCCGAGGACACCAAGCTGCATGACGCTTCTTATGCCGATATGCTGCGCTGGCATTGCATACCTGTCCGCACGAACGACAACGCGCGGCATAATCCGGAAGTCGGCATAATGGCTTCGTTCAGCTCAGACACGATTGTCCTATTTCTGTGTGGAGACGTGATGACGGGGCGCGGGATCGACCAGATCCTGCCGAATCCGGTGAAACCGCAACTGTACGAGCCACACGTCCGCTCTGCCATCAGCTATGTGCGCTTCGCCGAGGAAACGGGCATTCGCATTGAGAGGCCTGTGACCTTCGATTACGTTTGGGGAGATGCAATTTCAGAGCTGGAGAAGCGAGCGCCCGCCGTTCGCGTCGCGAACCTTGAGACGACGGTGACGACGTCAGAGGACGCCATGCCCAGCAAGGGCATCCACTATCGCATGCATCCAGACAACGCGCCGTGCCTGACAGCTGCCAAGCTCAATTGCTGCGTCCTCGCCAATAATCACGTCATGGACTGGGGCGAACGCGGACTTCTGGAAACGCTGGACACGCTTAACTCCGCCGGCATCATGACTGTTGGCGCCGGGCGCAATCTGGCCGAAGCCGCAGCCCCGGCAACTCTCAACACCTCTGTTGGTCCTCGTGTGCGCATCTTCGCCTGGGCGCTTCCCACAAGCGGAGTGCCAGAATCCTGGGCCGCAGACCACAACCGTGCAGGTGTGAACATGATCGGGGATCTCTCGAAGGCGTCAGCGGACGTGATCGCCCGTGCGGTGCGAGTGACGCGAAAGCCGGGTGAAATCGCAGTGGTTTCTCTGCACTGGGGCGAGAATTGGGGATATCGGATTTCATCCGATGAACGTGGCTTCGCCCACCGCCTCATCGACACCGCTGGGGTTGACGTCGTCTATGGTCACTCTTCGCACCATGCGAAGGGTATCGAGGTTCACAACGGCAAGCTCATTCTCTACGGCTGCGGAGACATGCTGAACGACTACGAAGGCATCGGAGGCCATGAGGAATACCGTCCCGATTTGGGCCTCATGTACTTTCCAGCCCTCGATACGAGCACCGGCTCCCTTCAGCGGCTTGTCATGGTTCCGACGATAACAAAGGCCTTTCGCATCAATCGTGCGGCGCACCAAGACGGCGAATGGCTCGGGAACCTTCTCACGCGGGAAGGCGCGCCCTTCGGCACGTGCGCTTCACTCGAGGCCGACGGCAGCCTAAGTCTTTCCTGGTAAATGCGGCGGCTAAGCCCCTCCCCGCCGCAGTTTGACCGACTTCAATGCAGCCACGCACGAGATGATGCATGTGCGGCAAGTCCCTGGAGATCAAAGACAATGACGCGCGTGCTCCACGATAGGGAAATCGAGATTCCACCCCACGCCTTGCCAGGCAAGCTCACCGTCCCCGATTTGGCGAGTGGACTCATTATCTTCGCGCACGGCAGCGGCTCAAGCCGCCTCAGTCCGCGCAACACGCGGGTGGCACGGTCGCTCAATGGTGCTGGCCTTGCCACGCTTCTGTTCGATCTATTGAGCCCTCGGGAAGCCGAGGACCGTTCGAACGTCTTCAACATTGCGCTGCTTGCCGAAAGGCTGCAGCAAGCGATTAACTGGTGCGTCGGAAACGCGGAGACAGCTAAGATGCCAATAGGCCTCTTTGGGGCCAGCACGGGCGCTGCGGCGGCCC
>CAZSNH010000069.1:2467-10089 GCA_964607855.1 uncultured Hyphomicrobium sp.
CGCGGGTGCCTGATCGCGTGTCCGCGGTCGTCTCCCGGGGAGGACGGCCAGATCTTGCAGCCGATGCCCTCGCCGCCGTCAAGGCTCCCACCCTTCTTATCGTGGGCGAGCTCGACGACCTTGTTATTGAACTTAACAGGCGCGCGATGCGGCGGCTCCGCTGCCCGAACCGGCTCGAGATCGTACCTGGCGCGACGCATCTGTTCGAAGAGCCTGGTACGCTCGATGTCGTGATCGGGCTGGCGCGCGGCTGGTTCCTGAAGCACCTAAAGGGTACGTCCACATGAGAGCCAAGCTTTTCGAGAACAGAAAGGAGGCCGGTCGCCTGCTGGCCGAAGTCGTTGCGCGGCGAAAGTTCGCCAATCCCGTTGTCCTCGCACTTCCTCGGGGCGGTGTTCCCGTCGCTGTCCAGGTTGCGCTGCGGATCGGTGCGCCCCTTGATTTGGTTCTCGTGCGCAAAATCGGTTGCCCAATGCAACCGGAGCTCGCGGTCGGTGCGCTCGTCGATGGTGAAACACCCGAGATCGTCACCAATGACGCGATCATTCAAGAGACAGGTACATCTCAACATTACATTCAAGAGGAAGCCAAGAAGCAGCTCGAGATCATCGAAGCGCGTCGCAAGCTGTGGCTCTCTGGGCGCCCGCGGGTGCCTGTGGAAGGCAAGACGGCCATTGTGGTCGACGACGGCATCGCCACGGGCGCTACAGTGCGGGCCGCGCTGCGCGCGTTGAGACGCCAGGCGCCGAGCCGGCTCGTGGTCGCCACTGCCGTCGCGCCGCCGGATACGGTTTCAGCTCTCGAAGCGGAAGCCGACGAGGTGATTGCGCTGCAGACGCCCTGGCCATTCGGCTCTATCGGCTTTTTCTATCGCGACTTCTCCCAAGTGGGTGACGACGATGTAGCAACCATGCTCCAGGCGTTTCATGAGACGAAAGAGAAACGACCCGTGCCAATCTCCAAGCTTTAGCGTCGTGATCAACATGGAAGGGCTGTTGAATTGACCGCGTTGCAAAGTGCTTCAAAAGCTGCTGCATGGGAACACTTTGCGCATGGTGCGGACATAGGCGTACGCGGGATCGGGACTACGGTTGAAGAGGCTTTCGAGCAGGCGGCACTCGCAATGATGGCGGTGATCACGGACCCGGCCAATGTCACCTTACAATCGGAAACAGAGATCCGCTGCGAAGCGCCGGAATTAGATCTCCTCCTGCTTGATTGGCTGAACGCGCTCGTTCTCAAGATGGCAACTGACAACTTGGTGTTTGGCTCATTCGCGGTATCAATTTCCGGCCCGCGTCTCCATGCGATCGCGCGAGGCGAGCCCATCGATGTCGCGCGCCATCAGCCCGCCGTAGAGGTCAAGGGGGCAACGCTTACCGAGCTCTCAGTTGCGCGCGGTAGCGATGGACTATGGCGCGCGCAATGCATTGTCGACGTCTAGCCCTGTAACGCATGGGAAAGGATGATCGCCGCCATGGACCTGCAAGGTCTTGAGAAACTGTCGGATTCGGCTTGGCGCATACCGGCTGCTGGGCCGATGCGTGTGCCTGCCATCCTCTATGGGGATGAGTCGCTGATACGCGACATGGATGAAAAGGTGCGCGAGCAGGTAACGAACGTTGCCTCTCTGCCGGGGATCGTAACGGCAGCCTATGCCATGCCCGACGCCCACTGGGGCTATGGCTTCCCGATCGGGGGGGTCGCAGCTTTCGATGCGGCAGAAGGTGGCGTGGTCTCTGCCGGCGGGGTCGGCTTCGACATTTCGTGTGGCGTTCGCACCCACCTTACCGGCTTGAGCCGGCGAAGCATAATGTCGTGCCAGGAGGAGCTGGCGGAGCGCCTGTACCGAACCATTCCAGCCGGTGTTGGCTCGACAGGCAAGCTCAGGCTGGACGAGAGCGAGATGACGGCCATGCTGGCCGGCGGAGCCTGCTGGGCGCTGGAGCGGGGTTACGGATGCCCGGACGATCTGGAAAGGATCGAAGAGCAGGGACGAGCTGCAGGCGCCGATCCGGCCGCCGTCTCCGATGATGCGCGCCGCCGTCAGCGTAAAGAGATGGGCACTCTCGGCTCTGGCAATCATTATCTTGAAGTTCAGGAGGTCGCCGAGATATTCGATACCAAGACTGCCGAAGCTTTTGGGTTGAAAATCGGCGACTGCGTAGCAACGATCCATTGCGGCTCGCGCGGCCTCGGACATCAAATTGGCACCGAGTTTCTCCGGGAAATGGTGCTGGCTGCGGCCCAATATGGCCTAACCCTTCCAGATCGTGAGCTCGCGTGTGCGCCAATCGAAAGCGATGTGGGGCAACGATATCTGGGCGCCATGCGAGCAGCGATCAACTGCGCACTCGCCAACCGCCAGATCATCGGCCATCTGATGAGACAAGTGTTCGCACGCTTGTTTGAAGATGCACCACTGCCTCTCCTGTTCGACGTCTCGCACAATACCTGCAAAGCAGAACGCCACCAGATCAAAGGAGAGGCACGCGAGCTTCACATCCATCGCAAGGGCGCCACCCGCGCCTTCGGCCCCGGTCATCCGAGCCTGCCACCAAGCTTGCGATCCATAGGACAGCCGGTGCTCATCGGCGGCAGCATGGGAACGGCATCCTTCGTGCTCGTGGGGACGGCCGAAAGCGAAGCACGGGCCTTCTCGTCCGCCTGTCACGGGGCGGGACGGCGCATGAGCCGCCATCAGGCAACAAAGATGTGGTCCGGGCGCCAGATTGTCGATGACCTCCGGGCGCAGGGGATCATCGTCAAGAGTCCCTCGTTGAGAGGCGTGGCAGAAGAAGCACCCGCAGCCTACAAGGATGCCACAGCCGTCGTCGATGCCGCCGAGCACGCTGGTCTCGCCCGGAAGGTGGCGCGCCTCATCCCTCTGATTGTCGTAAAAGGATGAGCACCTTCAGCGCACGCGACCGCCTTCAAGGAGAAGAAATTGGTGAACATCTAGGTACGCTGGATGCCGGCAGTCCCGGTCTGGTTCAGAGGCCCCTCACTGCCAATCGATCTCGAATGGATCGCAGGAGTAACCGGGAAGAGACAGCCCTTCCTCTAGAAAAGCCGTCTTACAGCGGAACGGGCAGGACATGTCCTGCGGCCGGGGTTCTTGGGGGCTGCTGCCGCCTCCTGAACTTGCGGATCGGGTCGCCGATCTCAATGTTTCGGCACCAGACTGGCGCTCGGTGAGACCAGTTAGCACCGCCCGGCTCATGCTTGATGCGCATCAAGGAAACCGGCGTAAGATCGGGGCTTCATTGGCGTTCCGCCGCACCGAGGCAATGCTGGCGAAGCACGGCAGTGAGGCGCCTATTGCGACGTGGATCTGACCTAAGCGACGAACCAGTGTGCCTATGACGTGCCGCGGGCGGGCCCGCGTCCATTCGGTCCGAGCGCCCCAGATTGGAACTCGCGGGGTGGAGGGCGATGGCGCGGGTCTCGGTTGTAGCCCCTGTTCGGAGTTTTGTTAGGACAGCATGAAAGCCGGCAAGAAAGGTCGCTCACGGGCCATGAAATTCCTCTCGTCCGAGGAGGTGAGGCATATCGCGGGGGCGATTGGCGATGATACAGTGGCCGCCATCCTGAGTTCGGGAGCCTCTTTCGAGGAGGTCGAGATCGCTGCTGCCTATATCGAAGGTAAAGGAGCCGAACTCGATCGACAGGGGCATCACCTCGAAGGCAAGGTGGCCCAAGTGTACGATATTCTGGCTGCCGACCCCTGCTATTCTAGCTTTGATGACGAAAGGAAGCGGTGAAATTGGGAGGCCCGCCAGCGAGGCGTCTGCACGCCAATGCGGGCGGTAGGCTCACCCACCACAAGGGCAAGGTCACGACATATATGCGGCACCTTTGCCATAGGGATCGGCCACTCGATCTCGTCAGGCTCATTTCCTGGGAAAGCATCTTAGTGCCGTGATCGGCGGCACCCTGCTCGCTTGCAATTTCTTTTCGCTTTCTTGGCGCTGAACTTGCAAGTTCAACGGATTGACCGGGCCTCAGTTCATCGAATGAGGCATCGACGAGCGCATTCCGATTGAAGTGAACCCCACCCGCGGCCGTCTCTAGGAAGCGACCGCATGAAGCTGCTCGCCTGGAATGAATGAGATAGAGACGGCCTCGAGCAGCATGACATGCCGCCCATTGAATAGGCCGCGCCATGTCAGGCAGGTGATTGGTGCGTCGCTCTTATGCGTGATGGGCAGAGACGGCGGAAATGACCTCTCCCGCAAGTTCATGAGAAACCGCATGAGAGATGTCGCCGAGGCTCAACATGCCGACCATACGCTTTTCGTCGTTGATCACCGGCAGGCGGCGTATCTGCTTCTGCTCCATGATGCGCAGCGCGTCGTCGACATCCTCCGAGTCGCGGCAATAAACAATGCCCTTGGACATGACATCACGCGCCGTCAGCTTGCTCACGTCCTTGCCGTTAGCCACGGCACGGCACGTGATGTCGCGATCGGTCACCATACCGACCAAGCGGTCGTTCTCTCCGATCGGAACCGCACCGATGTCGAGATCGCGCATCTTGCGCGCAACATCTGAGATCGGCGTGTCGGGCCCCAGCCACTCGGCGCCCTTGTGCATTGCATCCCTTACTTTCATGGCGGCACTCCTGCAAAGAATCAACATCTGCGCACCCTCCTCTGGACAAGGTGGCGAGCACAAATGTTCCCTAGAAGCCAATTGCCTAATTGGACAATGCATGCATTGACGATCATCAACGAGGTGTTGTCACGACCAATTGGAACGTCTTGCAGTTGGGCATGGCAATCGAGCCGGAGGGTTACGCGAATATGATGCTCAGCAAGCCGTAAGCATAAGCTGGCTTGATGGGTATCAAGGTCTTAAGGTGCCGTTGGCGCCAACCTTTCCGCAGATAGGTGCAGAGCGGCGCTTTATCAAGGGAGAACCGCCATGGGAACTCCAGATCTCTCCGGCACTGAGAATGATTCCGCGCGCGATAGATCGCGATCTTGGATGCGCGGACTTATCATGCTCGTATTCGCCATCCTTTTTGGCATAGGTCAAAGCCTATTGTACGTGACTGCCGTCATTCAATTTTTCTGGATGTTGTTTACCGGAGCGCCGAACGCGCTTCTGGTGCGCTTTGGCTCATCACTTGCTCTGTGGCTTGCGGCAACTGCAAAGTTTCTCTGTTGTGCGAGCGAGGAGAGGCCGTTTCCATGGAGCGAGTGGCCGCAAGCCATCTGACAACTGGCTGTGGACGTCATTAGGACTGGTAGGGAAGCCACTCTCGGCCGACTTTCTGATACCGCTTTTTGACTGCTGCCCACGCAACGCGATGCGCAATCTCCTCGCGACGCGTCGGCTCGCGCTGGCTGTAGCTGATCCACGCCGCATTGAAGGCGCTACGATAGATGTCCTGCGCGTGCGGCGGCAGGTTGCGGCGGATGCGCGGCGGGAGATCTTCATTGGTGACATAGGGCATCGGATCACACCTCTGCCTTGAACTGCAATGCCTGTTGGCCTTGAGCTGCGTTTCAGCAATCAAAGCCCAGTTGACCGGCGGCGAACTTGACGCGCGTCAACGCTGGCCGTCAGTGCTGGCGTGAATATTAAATTCATCGCGGCTTCAAAACCGGCGTGTGGCGAGGGCATCCGCACCCCGTGTTCTGCGGCCGCCCGAGATGGTTTCAATGCGTATCTCGCAATGAAGAGAACACGGGTTAATGCCCTTTGGCGTGCCAAGCGGCTTCTTGAAGATCGCACGGCTCTTCGGAAGCGCGCCGCGATGGCGTTGTTTGTCGATATATCCAGCGTCGGGGCTCATTTCGTTGTGGCAACCTTGAGATCATTACGATGACATACAAGCAGGTGCTGTTCAGATCAGAGGCACGCGAGAAAATACTTCGCGGCTCCGGGCAACTCGCCGACGCCGTTCGCGTTACGCTCGGGCCAAAATCCAAGTCAGTACTGATCCAGAGAAAATGGGGCGCACCCTTGGTCTGCAATGACGGTGTGACGATTGCGAAGGAGTTCGATCTCAAGGATCCAGAGGAAAATCTGGGCGCCCAGATGCTGCGTCAGGCCGCCGAGAAGACCGGTGAGACGGTTGGCGACGGGACCAGTACAGCTACGGTGCTTGCGCACGCCATTCTGGCCGATGGGGTGCGCAATGTCGTTGCCGGAGCCAGCGCCATTGACATCAAGCGCGGACTCGACCGGGCCGTCGGGGTGGCCGTCGATGCGCTTAAAGCCATGTCGCGTCCCGTAAGGGAGCGCAAAGAGAAAGCCCAGGTCGCGACAATCTCGGCGCACAACGATGCCAGGATCGGTGACCTCGTGGCCGATGCAATGGAGAAAGTCGGCGGGGAAGGTGTCATTACTGTCGAGGAATCGAAAACCACGGAAACCGCCCTTGACGTTGTGGAAGGCATGCAGTTCGATCGCGGGTATGTGTCCCCCTACTTCGTCACAAATCCCGAAAAGATGACCGTCGATCTGGAGGAGCCGCATATCCTCATCTACGACAAGAGGCTTTCTGGCCTGCAGCCACTGCTTCCGTTGCTGGAGGGGGTTGTCAGATCGGGCAAACCCCTGCTCATCATTGCGGAGGACATCGAAGGCGAGGCTCTCGCGACGCTCATCGTGAACAAGCTCCGGGGTGGTCTCAAGGCGGCTGCCGTCAAGGCACCGGGATTCGGCGACCGGCGCCGGGCGATGCTTGAGGATATCGCCATTCTGACGGGCGGAAACGTCGTCAGCGAGGACCTCGGAATCAAACTCGAGAATGTGACGATCGATATGCTGGGCAGCGCCAAGCGCGTGACGATTGACAAGGACAATACGACTATCGTCGAGGGTAGCGGGGAGAAGAAGGCGATCGATGCGCGTATTAAGCAGCTGCGCCAATTGATCGAGGAGACGACCTCAGATTACGATCGCGAGAAGCTGCAAGAGCGGCTGGCCAAGCTGGCGGGCGGGGTGGCCGTGATCCGTGTTGGCGCTCCTTCCGAGTCGGAGATGAAATCGAAGAAGGAAGCGCTCGATGATGCCATCAACGCGACCAAGGCCGCGGTAAGCGAAGGCATTGTACCTGGTGGCGGTTTGGCGCTCCTGCGCTGCACCAATGCCATTGCAGAGCTTGAAGCAAAGAGCGACGGCGACGAACGCACTGGAATACAGATTCTCAAGCGAGCACTCTCGGTACCGGCCCGTCAGATCGCCGAAAACTCGGCCGTCGATGGCGGGGTTGTGGTGGCGCGCATGCTGGAAAGTAAAGGCAATGTCGGGTTCGATGCCGCGCGCAACCAATACGTCGATCTGGTCGAAGCCGGCATTGTAGACCCAACCAAGGTGGTGCGTATTGCGCTTGAGAATGCTGTTTCCGTTGCCAGCGTGCTTCTGCTTACGGAGGCTACCTTGACCGAGGTGCCGGAAACGAAGAAGGAACGGATGCCGGAGGCGGAGATGGGGCTCTAGAGGCAGATCATATGAGACGGCCGGATTGATCGCCATGACGCCCCCCATCAGCGCTGGTCATTCCACGCCAACCATCTGGATCCCATAATCCACATCAATGCTGGTACTTAGTGTTGGTTGCGGGGGCTGGATTTGAACCAACGACCTTCAGGTTATGAGCCTGACGA
>CAZSNH010000070.1:0-7987 GCA_964607855.1 uncultured Hyphomicrobium sp.
TGTTCAGGAAATCAAGGCGATCGGCTGGCACATCGAGTGGGTTTACATCGTCAGCGGTCCCGGCGATGCCATCGATCCCATTTTCGCCGTAGACGAGCGCATAAGCAGCCTCGCGCTTTTCGAGGGTTGTCGCCGCACCAGTGATCGAATCGTGCGTGCCATAGGCGGCAATGAAATTGACGAGGGAAGCTTCGTGCTTGATGTGCTGCGCAAAGTCGAACCAGCTCGTGTAAGGCTTCAACTGACTGTCGCCGGTCCATGAGTAGAACTGGGCACGTGCCTCGTTGAGTGGCGGCACGCCCGTGTCGCGGCCGCGCGCAATGTTAATGGTCGCGAGATCGAGTGGCAAACCGAGCAGGTTATTGCGCACCGCTTCGGTCACGAACTCGTCGATCTCGTTTCCGGCCTGGCGCGTGACGCCGCGAATGATGGCGCCCGCCGCCTCGGCATCCGTTGCGCCACTGGCCGTGAACTCGAGCGGATTGAGGAAGGCCTCGATGAGGCCGATCTGCTCGGTATCGCCGGCGACCAGAGCGAAATTCGGGTCCAAGCGATCGACCGTGTCAGGCAGCATCGAATGGCCGAAGCGATAGACGACATGCGCGAACTCGGCAACGATGGCCGGATTGATCGTCGAGTCGTAGCCTTGGCCTTCTTGGAGGAACACGTCGACCTGTGGCTGGACTTTGCGCGCAAACTCCTCAAATACGAGGTGCTGATACTGCATCTCGGTCGAGAAGCGCGCCGCCTGGAAGAGCCGTTCGCCGTTCCAATCCAAAGCGGCGATTTCCTCCGGTGTCGTTGGAAGACTTGCGACAGGCGTTGACAGCCACTCATTGAGGAAATTGACATCGTTCGAGGAAATGGCAACGTCCTTGATATGGCCGACGAGGCGGTTGTGCTCGGCGTGGAAGATGAAGTGGACCGCCGTGAGGCCGATGTTCTCGTTGCCGCGGCCGTCGCCGGTGATGAAGTGCTTGTCGAGCAGCTCGTTATCGTAGGTCAGACGCACGCCGAAAGCATTGAGGGGCTGAGCGTTGCCGACGTCCACATCGGTGTCGGCAGTCATCAGGACACTGTTATTGGTGCCCGGGTTGCGATCGGGATCGATTAGTCCCGCGACTGGTGTCGCGTCGTGCGCGATGTCATTGAGGAAGGCATGGCCGGTGCGGAGAACGATAGCTGGCTCACCACCCACCTCAATCGTATTAAGGTCAAGACCGCCGGCAACGCCTTCGACGAGGCCATGATCGGTCACGACCTGCGCAAATCCGTTCGGACCCGGGATGAACCGGCCGTAGGCGTCCGTCGCAAGCAACGGAACATCGTGAACATCGAAATCGGTCAGCTTGATGCCGAGGTAGGTCGCGGCCTGCGCCTTCACCTCGGCCCAGTTGGCGATACCGCCGTTGGCGCCGTCAATGAGCCGGCCGGTGTTGACCGGATGGCCGGCTGAATTGAAGGTATACTCGCGCAGGAACACCTGATGCGAGGCGTTCGAAGTGTAGGTCTGGTTCTGATCGACGAACGGAGTCGTCTCGTTGTTGTGGAAATACCTGTCATCGGCTGTACCCAGTTCGCCGTCATCCCCCGCGTGAACGGCAACATTTGTGGCACGCGTCAGTACCATGAAGTTGCTTGAACCGCCATCGACGTAGAGGGGATCATCCGGCTGCAGCGGAATGTAGACCGTGCCGTTATTGCCCTTGTCGACCAGGTCGAGGCCGTGATCGAAGAACTGGCCAAAGAACGTAAACCAGCTGTTGAACGACGCCGACAAGCCTTCGTCCGGGGTGACGTTCGGGATAGTGAGAGTCGTGTTTGGCGGGACAGGATCGCCGGGGTTCCCGTCATCGTTCAGGTAATGCAGCACGCCGCCGACGAGGATGCCGAGGCCGGCGTCGACAAAGGCCTGCACGGCGACTGGGTTGGTGATCGTCTGGTCGACGATCAGGTTGGAAATGATGCGCGGATCGGCGTCGGCGACGCTGCGCGGATTTACACCCGGAGGATTGCTTGATGTGCCGGCAGTCAGCCCCAGATCGTAGTTGGTATTCGTGACGGTGGGAGCGCCTGAACCTGGAGGACCCAACGGCATCGTATCGCCGTCCAGATCATTGCGGAAATTCTGTTCCAGCAGCAGCGGGAAGTTCTGATCGGAGGCGCCGAAGTTTGTTTGACCCGGCAGCAGATTGTTGAACGAACCGTCGACGGTGCGCAGGCCGAACGGCAAACGCGAATTTGCAATGGAATCGATGACGTTGCCGTCCGGATGCGCTTCCGCGATCTTGATTTGATCGAGAATGAATTGCAGGTCTGCCCGGATCAGGTGGAGACCACCACCTGGGCTTGTGGTTTCGCTCTCGACCGGTGGTGGGGCAGGCGGAGTGATCACGCTTGCCACAACGGGTGCGGTGGCACTGGAGAACACGGTTTCCAGCACGCCGTGGGCATCCTGATAGATCACCTTGACGCGCAGTGCGAGACCGGCGAGATCCGGCGTAATCGTGAAGGAAGGACCGAGGGCCGTCGCGGGATTGCCGCCGCCCAGTGCCACGATGTCCTCGAACACGCCCGGTGCGCCCACCGGGTCGCGCTCAACCTGCCAGATGTAGGATATGCGCCCAGTGATCGCGCCACCGGGGTTATCAGCATCCGTCACACCGGCTATTGACGCGGTGATCGTCTGACCCGCGGCCGGCGTGGTGTCGTTGATGGTCGGCGCGCCGACAGGCTCGCTGTTGCCAGGCGCCAAAACCAGGGTTCTGTCGGAAAACTGCAGCCGCTCGATGTGCTTCAGTGTGTCGACGCCGTCGCGGCCGGCCACGAGATCGGTCACAGTGAACACATTTTCAGGATTGAAAAATTCGAAGTTGAACGGAGCAGTCGGATCGACGGGGAGGATGGTGCCGTCGTTCAATGTGATCGTGATCGTGTATTCCGCCGAATTGCCGGAGAAGATGGCGGTATCAAAGTTGAAGCCGCCTGAACCGGGCAGTATCTCGCGGACGATCTCGAGCTGACCAGGACTCCAGGTCCCATTCAGCATGTTCATAAGCAAGGTCGGATGACCAATGCTCTCGAACGAATACGGATTCCCTCCGTTGAGAGGGTCGCTCGTGCCGTTCACGCGAACACGCACGTTGAGTATGTGGTCGCCGTCGATGAGATCATCGCCGCCGCGGCCTTCGATAATGTCGCTTCCGTCGCCGCCGAGGATGATGTTGCCCGAGAAGAACGAGGTCACGCCCGCACCCAGCAGGGCCTGCAGACCAATTATGCGATCAATGCCCGCCTGATTGAGAGCCCCGTTCAGCGGACCCGCGACGTTGATCTCCGCCGCATCGGCGTGGTCGCCGCGCAAGATGTCACTGAATGCCGACCCCGAGAGGCCTTCCACTTCCGCGAAGCGGTCGAGGATGCCCTGATTTGACGGTGTGACCGGTGGCTCAACAAGATCGTTGACCAGAAGGTCCGCTGTCACTCCGAATGGATCGTTCTTGTAGCTGGCCCAATCGAATCCGCCGCCGCCGCCGAAGTGATCCTCGCCGTCGGAGAAGACCATGATGTCGTCGCCGCCTTCGCCGTCGACCTCATCGAACCCGCCGCCAGTGATGAACACGTCGTGGCCGATGACCGTGCTGGCCTCTTGCGGATCGAAGTTGTCGCCGCCGGCTCCGTCCGAGGTGCCGATCTCGATCCAGTCGTCGCCCTCGTTACCGAACGTCGGCAGGTTCATCTGGGCGCCGAGAATGAAGTCGTTGCCCGTCCCGCCGAAGGTCTCGGAGACATCTTCGCCGGTGATGATGAAGTCGCTGCCGGCGCCGCCGAGGATCAGGTTGAAGCCGTTGCCGCCGTGAATGACGTCGTCACCGTCATTACCCTTGAGGACGTCGTCGCCGCCCTGATCCGTAATAATGTCGTTTCCGGCGCCGCCCTCGATGTTGTCGACGCCGTCTCCGCCTTCGATCCGGTCATTGCCGCCGTCACCCCAAATCGTGTCGTCGCCGATGCTGGCAATCAGGATGTCGTCGCCATCCGTGCCGCCGAGCACGACATGGTCCACACCCGTGTACTGGAGGTAGTTGGTCTCAACGGCCACAGTATGCGGGTCGTCACGGATGATCAGCGGAATGAGCGATGTGCCCCCTGTCGGATCGGCATTGCCCAGGCCCGCGTTGAACTGCAGTGCCTGATTGACCTCGAGAATGAACGCTGGCGTCGAAAAAACATCTGCCGGAAGATGCTTGGCGTCCGTGTTCGCCATGATCAACTTGGCGAACGAGTTGTTCTCGAGCTCGTTGATGAAGTTCATGCCCGCCGTGCGGGCGAGGTAATAGAAGCGGTCCCCGTTCTGCAGGTTCTCGAGCTGCGTCTCGAACACAAAATTGAAGGTCGAGCCCAGGAGGCCACCGAATGGCATCTGCCGCTCGGCGAGGCCGCCGATCCAGAAATCGACGTCGTCGAGACCGGTGCTTGTGACGCCGTCGGCGCCGGTCGTCCAGGCCCCGGTGCTGTAGAGAAAGTCGAGACGGTCAAAATAGGTCACCGCGCCAATCGTGACACCATTAGAGTCATCGCCGTCGCCCATGACCAGTAGCGCGGCAGCGGTGCGCTTGTCGGCCATTGTCGTGGCAGAGGTGATCGAAGCATGCGTGCCGTAGGCGGCGATAAAATTGACCAGCGATTCGGGGTGTCGCAGATTCGCCATGAAGTCGACCCAGCTCGTATAGGGCTTGAGCTGGCTGTCGGACGTCATCTCGTAAAATTCACGGCGGGCTGCATTGAGGGAGGGAATCCCGGTATCGCGTCCGCGCGCGATGTTGATGGCTGCGAGGTCGAGCGGCAGGCCGAGCAGATTATTGCGCAAGGCCTCCACCTTGAACTCGTCGATCTCGCTGCCGAGCTGGCGCGTGGTGCCGCGTACGATGGCACCTGCGGCTTCCTCAGGCGTAAGAGTGCCGCCCCCATTAAACTCCAAGGGGTTCAGGAAGGCGTCGATGAGGCCGATCTCGCTCGAGGCAAATGCGGGGTCCAGACGGTCGATCGTCTCGACCAGCATCGAGTGGCCGAAGCGATAAACGGTATGCGCGAACTCGGCGACGATGGCCGGATTGATGGCGGCATCGAAGCCTTCGGGTGCTAGGAAAACGTCGACCTGCGGTTGCACTTTGCGTGCGAACTCCTCGAACACGAGGTGCTGATATTGCATCTCAGTGCCGAATTTGGCGGCCTGGAACAGGCGCTCGCCATTCCAATCGAGCCCGGCCTCCGACAGCGGAACTTCCGTGACGTCGGTGAGGAGCCACTCGTTGAGGAAGGCAACCGCCTCGGCTTGCGTTGCCCCGCCTGCGAGCAGGGCCTGTGCGTCCGAAATGAGCACGCTCTTGGTGTGATCGACGAGGCGGTTGTGCTCGGAATGGAAGACGTGGTGAACGGCGGTGAGGCCGATATTCTCGTTGACGCGCCCGTCACCGGCCATGAAGTGAACGTCGAGCAACTCGTCGTCATAGGTGGTCGGGTCAAAGTCATCGCCAATGACATCATCCGCATCGGCTGTGAGCGGGAGACCAGTCTGGCTGCTGAACGGATTTGCGCTATGGGCAATGTCGGCAAGGAAGGGATGGCCGGTGCGCGGGGCCGTGAGCGGGACGAGGACGCCGAGTCCGCCGTTGGCAGTGGGATCGCCAACGAGCACGACGTCGTCATCGGTCTGCGCGATGCCATCAGCCCCGAGACCGACGATGATCTGGGCAAACCCGGTGGCGGGATCGGGAATGAAGTTGCCGTAGGGGTCGACCTTGACGAGCGGAACATTGACTGCATCGTAGTCGGTGAGCTGGATGCCCAAGAGGTCGCGGGCCTGCGCCTTCACCACCGCCCACGTCGCCATCCCACCGAGATCCGCGCCGAGCGTTCCATCGGGGTTAATCGCGTGGTTGGTAATGAGTTTGCCGGTCGCGTGCGGTCGGCCATCTGCACCCATTTCGTAGGCGCGCAGGAAGACCTGGTGCGAGGGGGTTGAGGTATAGGTCTGATTCTGGTCGACGAACGGCGAGGTCAGATTGGTATGCTCTTGGATGTCATCGTCTGTGCCCAGCAAACCGTCCGGTCCGGGCTGGTTGGTGGCGCGCGTTACCACCATGAACTGCAATGCGGGATTAGTCAGCTCGTCGCCAGTCCCCGCAACGCCGTCCGGACCATGCGTGATGAGCGGATCATCTGGCTGGAGCGGGATGAACACCGTGCCACTACCACCCTTCTGCACGAGATCAAGCCCATGATCGAAGAACTGACCGAAGAACACGAACCACAGATTGAACCCGGCAGAGAGGCCCTCATCCGGGGTCACGTTGGGGAGAGAGAGTGTGACACCCGGTGGGACGGGTACGCCGATGGTTCCGTCGTCGTTCAGGTAGTGCAGGACTTCGCTGCCCGGGGGACCAACCAGAATACCAAGCCCGGCCTCGATGAAGGCGGCCACCGCCGCCGGATTGGTGATCGTCTGGTCGACGATGAGGTTGGAGATCGTGCGAGGCTCAGAGTCGATTACAAATCCTGCGGCGACCGGATCGGTGAAGGGATTTGCCAGCGGATCCACCGCGGTTTGTTCGTAGGAAGTTCCCGCCTGTGCGTCTTGAAACACCGGGTCCGTCAGGCGCGGGAACAGGTTGTCGGAGGCGCCGAATTCGCTCTGTCCGGTAACGATATTATTGAATGATCCATCGATCGTTCTTAGCCCGAACGGCACGAACGAGTTGGGTAGCAATGTCGAAAGATCAGCTCCCGCAGCATGGGCTTCCGCGATAAGTATCTGCTGGAGGATAAAATCGAGATCCGACCGAATGAACGTTACCATTGCCATACTCCACCCTAGGAAGGGGCCGGAGACGTACAGTGGAACCCATGCAGGGTGCCACGGCCCTCTTCATCGCCTAACTGGGGTTGAAGCAATGACAGCACCTGCTGCACACAGAAAGGTCCGCCGGTCGATCTACCATTAGGGCCTGAGGACCGTAGAATGCGGACTATCGGACCATGGTCTGTCGGACCATAGTCGGACACTGCATCGAACTAGGCTCTGTCTTTGTGCCTAAAGCCGCTCGACATCAGCAATCATCCGAAAGTGGGAAATGGACCGGCCAGTTTGCCGCTCGGCTGTCAGCGCTGACTGGTATGAACTCACCCGTGGGGGGGCAGACATTTTTGCGAGCTATCGTTGTTATTGAGTGTCCGCTGCCCGCGATGTAGTGATGATTGCGGCTGAGGATAGTGTTGTCCCATGCCCATCTGCCAGGACGAGCAGGGAACACCCCACCAATACCGATTGTCGTGATGCATGCTCTAGGCATAGTGCTTGCATCCTTTCAGCTAGCCGACTGGATTTCGATCAGAAAGGATATTGATTATGGAAAACGCGCGTTCCTCGCTTTCAGCCAAGGCGCTTGAGGCGGCCTCTAAGTCAGGCGCAAGTTCAAAGGTTTCGGGTTCAACCCCCCGCGCTCGTCCTGCTGATGCACGCCAATTGCGCTTCGCACACACCTTCGCGAACATTGTCGCCGTGCTCATGCGCGACCCAGGTTTCCGCAATTTACGTCTTGGCGAGCTTGAGTGGCTGGTACTCCCGCCCGTGATGTCGGGACAGTGGCGGCTCGCTCAGGCCACGCCCCCCGCGGCAGCTGGCAAACCCCGAAGCAACCAGGTTGTTCCCGTCGCCGTGGCGCTTTGGGCCAGTGTCTCTGATGAAATCGACAAGCGGTTGAGCAAGAATCTCGACAAGCCCCTAATTTTGAAAGCCAACGAATGGGCATCGGGCAAAAATGTTTGGCTGGTTGCTGTCGCCGGGGATGCTCGGGCCTTGCCGAAGTTTCTCAAGACGCTGGCGGAGACCGACTTCAAGGACCGGCAGGTGAAGCTGCGCACCCGCGGTGCTGATGGAAAGACCATTGTAACCACTCTCGATGCCTATGCTGCTTCCAAGCAGCCT
>CAZSNH010000070.1:7997-9923 GCA_964607855.1 uncultured Hyphomicrobium sp.
CTTCAAAGTGAGGTTGATGGGTCAAGGCAATAAAGCTGTTCGAATTCACACCTTCAGCCTCGTACGAGTGCAGAGGATTCCTCTCTGCCAGGGAAAGAGGGATGAGCGGATCGGAGTAGTCATTTAAGGGATCGTCTAACGGCAGGATGGCAGGCCCTCTCTAGGGTGAGGTGCGGACGCTCGCCAGAAGGCAAGCGGCTGGTGGTATTTTGTGGCGCGAGCCTCCATTACGCCCAGGCATTCTCGAAGGTCTCAATCAGTCTACTCTTGATGGCGTAAAGAGCCATCATGCTGCCGCCTACCGCGAAGCGGTCGATTCAGCTACACATAATCAAAAGGAGTATCACGCGACGGCGACCGCCGAACCTTAAGCCGACGATGCCGACGCTCCTTCGAAGGGGAAGCAGATATGGATGCGGCTGCTCGGAGCCAATTGCAACGCCCGAAACCTACTTTCTCCGAGCTGTTCACGCCAAAGCTCGTCACTCTGCTACGCGAAGGCTATTCGGCCGCTGATCTGCGCGCCGATGCATTGGCTGGATTGACCGTCGCCATCGTCGCACTGCCCTTATCCATGGCCATAGCTATCGGCTCGGGACTTTCCCCGGAAAAGGGCGTGTTCACTGCGATCGTCGGTGGCTTCTTGATCTCCGCGCTTGGCGGCAGCCGATTCCAGATCGGCGGCCCCGCCGGCGCCTTCATCGTTCTCATTGCCGGAATTGTCGAACGGCACGGATATGACGGTTTGGTGCTCGCCACGATGATGGCCGGTACCTTCATGCTTGCGGCAGGATTTCTCCGTATTGGAACCTACATCAAGTACATTCCATTTCCAGTTACGGTCGGCTTCACCACCGGCATCGCCGTCATCATATTGGCAAGTCAGATGAAGGAGCTGCTGGGCCTCGATATCGCCCGCGAGCCTGCCGCTCTGCTTCCCAAGATCGAAACGATTTGGGAGAGCCTCGGATCCGTCAAGCCCGCAGCCGTCACACTTTCGGCCATGACGATTGGCCTCATCGTCGGATTGCGCCGCGTAAGGCCGAATTGGCCCGGCATGCTCTTAGCGGTCGGCGCTACCACAGTCCTGGCAGCCGCGCTCAACCTCGATGTGACGACAATCGGCAGCAGGTTCGGCGATGTGCCGCGCACACTGCCCACACCCTCAATTCCCAATTTTGATCTCGCCAAAATACACGCCGTGCTGCCGGACGCCGTCGCCATCGCATTGCTCGGTGCGATCGAGAGCCTGCTTTCAGCCGTCGTCGCCGATGGCATGAGCGGACGCAGGCATCGCTCCAACTGCGAGCTTGTGGCCCAGGGCGCTGCCAACATTGCAGCCGTCGCATTCGGCGGCATGTGCGCCACGGGCACCATTGCGCGTACGGCAACAAACGTGCGCGCCGGAGCTCGTGGCCCCGTCTCGGGGATGCTGCACGCGCTCTATCTTCTGTTGTTTATGCTGGTTGCTGCGCCGCTCGCTTTCTACATTCCGCTGGCCAGCCTGGGGGGTGTTCTCGCCGTGGTAGCGTGGAACATGGCAGAGAAGGACGAGTTTGTCAGTTTGCTGCGTGCATCGTGGGGTGACGCAACGGTCCTCCTGTCGACGTTTCTTCTAACCATCTTCGCGGATCTGACGATCGCCATTGCGGTAGGCGTTACCTTGGGAGCCTTTCTGTTCCTTCATCGCATGGCAGAAGCCGTTGAGGTCGAAGGCGGCGGGCGCATGATTGCCGAGGACCAGGCCGACGCCACCGGCGCGCAGCGCACTGCCTACGACCCCAATGCGTTCGATGACGATGCAATGGTGTACCGGATCAACGGCGCATTCTTCTTTGGTGCGACCGCCGCCGTCAGTGGCGCACTCGACCGCATCGGCGCCCATCCCAAGGTCTTTGTGCTCGATTTCTCGGAAGTGCCGCTCGC
>CAZSNH010000071.1:0-9905 GCA_964607855.1 uncultured Hyphomicrobium sp.
CACGACCACGGTCAACGCGCCCGGCAGCACCTCGCGCTTGCGCAGGCGGCGGTTCGGCATGATCCGGTAGAGGAAGCTGATGGTACTGAGCAGGATCAACGCGCCCACCGTGTAGCGGACGAACTCGTAGAACCAGGCGGCATCTTCCGGCAGCCCGAGAGCCTCATCAAAGAGCCGTTGGGCAATCTGAGAGACCTTGGCTAAGTCTTGCGCCTCATCTGGCTTCAAATCGTGATGTTTGATCATCTGCGCGACATGATGGTCCGACAGCGTCAAGGTGATAGAGCAGTTGGTTTTGGGCTCTTCGGGCATCGAATGCTCCTTGAATTCACACGACCTGGGCGGGCTTCAATCGACAGGCCGGCCCGCTGCCCTCTTCAATCTGAATGGTCGCGTGCGCGATGCCGAAGTGCTTAAGCAGGTAGTCCGCAGTCGCGTTCGTGAAGTCGTCGCTGACCGGGGCCCCGGGACGGACGAGGTGCACCGTGAGGGCCACAACCGTTGTGCTCAAGGGCCAGATGTGCATGTCGTGGACATCAACAACACCGGGCAGCCCGCGGAGATAGGCAAGCACCTCCGCCTCGTCGATATCATCTGGAACGCCATCCACGGCGAGGTGAAGACTTGACCGGAGAATGCGCCAACTGCTCCACCCGATCATGACGGCGATAAGGAGGCTGACCACGGCATCAATCGATGTATACCCGGTCGCGAGAATGAGCGCTCCGGACAGAACCACGCCAAAGGATACCGCCGTGTCGGCCGCCATGTGCTGAAACGCGGTGTTGATGTTGAGGTCCTTATGCCGATCGCGCAGAAAGAGAAGGGCCGTTGCTCCATTTATCAGAATTCCAGCGCCAGCAACGGTCATCACCACGCTACCCTCGGCTGCTGAATACCCGCCCTGGAGCCGTTCAATAGCCTCCAAGGCGATGGCGCCCACTGCTACGAGCAGGAGTATGGCGTTGGCGAGGGCGGCCAGTACGGTCAGTCGTCCTAAGCCGTAGGTCCGGCGGGCCGAGGGAGGTCGGCTGCCGAGATACGCAGCACCCCAAGCCATTGCCAATGCCGCGACGTCGCTCAGGTTGTGTCCAGCGTCCGCGAGCAAAACCAGCGAGCCCGATAGCCAGCCAGCTGTCGCCTCCACCACAATAAAGAGAAGATTGAGACCGATCCCAAGCCCAAAGGCCCGCGATGCTGTCGGACGTGGAGAAATGTGGCGGTGGCCGCTAATGGCTATCATCTGAAACCGCAGCGACTTAGGCCTTGAGCCATGATTCGATCGCGTCGCTCTTCGGCAAACCACCCGCATGGACGACCTTGCCGTCGATCACGATGCCCGGCGTCGACATGATGCCGTGGCGGGCCATTTCGGCCATGTCGGTCACCTTCTCGACCTTCACTCCGACGCCGAGCGACGAGGCGGCGTCCTCGATCATTTTGGCGGTCATGGCGCAGCGATTGCAACCTGGGCCGTAGACCTTGATGTCTTTCATGTGTGGGTTGCCTTTCTACAAACCGTGGAACAGGACGTTGAACAGATAGCCGACCGCGAGAACCCCGCTGGCCACGACGGCGATGAACACGGCGATGAGGCGAAGGCTCAGCACCTTGCGCAGGATGATCATCTCCGGCAGTGACAGCGCAATCACCGACATCATGAAGGCAAGCACGGTCCCTAGCGCGGCACCCTTGCCGAGCAGCGCTTCGACGACCGGAATGATCCCCGCGGCATTGGAGTACATCGGAATGCCGACAAGCACCGCTGCCGGCACCGACCACCACGCCTCCCGCCCCATGATCGCGGCCAGCGTATCCGCTGGCACATAGCCGTGAATGAACGCGCCGGCCGCGATACCGGCGATGATCCACATCCACACGCGCCCGACGATATCGCGCACGGCGTCAAGTCCGGCTTGGATGCGCTCGGCAACGCTCAGCGAGGATGACGGCACCGCTTCCGCACTGCTGGCGCGCAAGTTGCGCACCCAATCCTCGAGCCAGTCCTCGAGGCCCAAACGGCCGATGACCCATCCGGCCACAATGGCAATGATCAGCCCGAAAGCGAGATAGGCGAGCGCCACATGCCAACCAACGAGCCCGAACAGAAGGCCAAGCGCGACCTCGTTCACCATCGGTGCGGCGATGAGGAAGAAGAAGGTCACGCCGAGAGGAATGCCGGCACTGACGAAGCCGATGAAGATCGGCACGGCCGAGCAGGAGCAGAACGGCGTCACGACGCCAAGGCCGGAAGCCATGACGTTGGCAAAACCTTCCCGCCGACCGGCGAGTAGCCTGCGCGTCTCTTCAGGCGAGAAAAAGCTGCGCACGATGCCCATGACAAAAACGACGAGCGTCAGCAGCAGCAGCACCTTGGGTGTGTCGTAGATGAAGAAGGCAAGCGCCTCGCCGAGATGGCTCGTCCGCTCGACGGGCAGCAGCGAGACGGTCCATTCCGAGAAGGGAATGAGTTGCCGGTAGATGAGCGCCCAGGCCAATAGGCCGCCTGTGACGCCCACGATCCAGCGGAGCGTTTGATGGGAGGACATCCGCCGCTCCGAAGAGGTCGCCTCAGTCATGCCAAGGCCCTCACCCGCCCGTCACCGGTCGGCCGTTTTGCACTCAGTTTTGTTCGCGGGAGATGCGTTGCGGCAAGAATGCTTCGCACGACGTCTAGGATTTCCGGAGTCACCGCAGGGCTGCGCCGGTATCGGACCCACTGGGCATCGCGGCGATCGAGAACAAGCCCCGCAGCCTTCAAGCGGCTCATGTGGCGCGACATGCGCGACTGGGAGACCCTGAGATCCCGCATCAACTCGCAGACGCATAGCTCGTCAGCCGCGTACAGCAACTTGAGAGCCCGCCGCCGCGTGGCGTGGTTCAAGGCAACCAGCGTCTCCTGAAGCGCATCCCCGGGCATGTCCTCACCCTATGTTTAGGCCGAATATGCCGAGGGGCGCATATGCGTGCCTTGACATCCATTAAGCCGCATGAGGCGCAGACCAGAGACTTCCGCATCCCCATCTGGCGTCCTGCGATTTCGGCAAGGAGCATAGCTGTCAAGCCCGTTAGTGGCAGAGCTAGATCTCTGAGTGATAAGCCCTCAGAAATGACCGCTCTCACTCTGCCTGTCTACGTTCAAATCCTCGTCCCCCAGCCAATGAAACCAAAGACTAACGCAGCTTTCAAAATCAGCTAAAATGGCGTGCCTCTCCGCGGGCTCACCATTTGCTGTCCTCGGACTTTGTTGTGTCCAGGAATTGCGACACGCCTCTCGTCCGTTTCCTGTGCCAGAGCGCGCAAGGAGCGTTCCGTGCAGTATGCGTGCTTCTGACCCCAACCGGGTTCAGTACCGGTGCGCAACATCTATGTTGCATGACGGCCTGAAGCAGAGTGCTTCAGGAGGTGCGCTGGAAGAATTCACCGCCGCAGACTCGAGTAGCCTCGCATGGCGGCTTCTTACCCGAGACCGTTTCCGTTCCTCTTTCGAGAGGGGCCAAACTGCAACGTGAGCGGTGCAGAGCCGCCCTCATGTGGCTCGGCAATCGTAGGCCCAATGCAAGAGCGCTTGGCACTGGCGCGGGCGACACATGGGATGGCCGGGCTCGCAATGCCTTCTGATTTGCGCGGCGTATCGCTGCATAGCCTTCCAGCGCCTGATCTGCCGCGCATCCTCCTCGGGCATGCGCCGGCCCATATAACAGCGGCAATACTACTGGAACCAGCCGCGCGGATCGTGCGGATTAATCCAATCCTCTTTGCGCCATTCCGATAGTGATTGGCTTGCATCAACGGCGAAATAGTTTAGTGAGCGGTCGCGCGCAGCGGGCAACAGCTTCGCCCGCATCAACCAACTCATGGGAACGTCCTTCTGGCAATCGGTGAGATACTTGCCCCAGAACACGCCCAGTTCGAGCATCTGCCTTGGCGTCAGATCGGGCCGAAAGTCGGGATCGAAATCGCGGCCCGGGTGCGCCGATATTTCGTAGCGATCGTCCCGCTGCATCTTGTCGTTAACGATGATGAACCGACGGCGCATCCCTCCCCTCAGTCAGTTCAACGACCAGATCGCCCCATTCAGCACCAACGCAAATAACACCCAAGCCGCATAAGGCGCGAACAGCCACGCCGCCGCGCGATCCTGCCGCCATGCAGCGGCGATGAATGCCAGGATCGTGGCAAGCAGCAGCAGGATGACAACGAGCGCGACGCCGATCCGGTGGGCGACGAAGAACACAGGCGACCAAAGGAAATTGAGAGCGAGCTGCCCCCACCAAAGCTTCATCGGCCAGCACCGTCGATCGCGCTCGAAGCTGCGCCAGCCCGCAACAGCGATCAGGACGTATAGGACGGTCCAGACCGGAGCGAACACCCAATCCGGCGGATTGAATGCCGGCTTGGCGAGGCCAGCATACCACTCTCCCGGCGCGGTCACGAAGCCGATACCAAGACCGCCGCCGACCACAAGAACCAGAAACAGGATCAGTGAAGCGAAGCGTTGCATCGAGAAATCATCCGTCTACGCTGTGTGAACCAAGCGCGAGGTGGCTCCGCTTGGAGAAGGTGATCGGCCGATATCATCCGGCGGAGTATCCTGAAAGGCTTTCGGCACGCTGGCATTTAAGCTCACGACGGCAAAGCCAGAGGCCGCAAGAACGCGTTGACGCTTTAATGCAACAGCCTCGATTGAACGCATTGACCGTGTGGTCATGGTCGCAATGCTTGACTTCATGGCTCTCTAGGAGTCTGCAATTGGGGCTCCACCAATCCTGACACGGCCGTGCCCTCAGGTCCGATCTCCTTCAGCGCTTGCTGACAACTCCAAACATGGGAAAGCTTGCATTCATTGGGCCCGGGGGCATTCCTACAGGTCGCGGTCTCCTTCCACGCCTCGAGAGTTCTGGCAACCTCGGCGTCGAATTCGGACAAGTCGGCAACTCTATATTGAGCCCGCAACTCTTCGACCCGTTGGGTCGCCTTGAGCCCGTAGCAGACAATCGCCACTGCCGACGCCTGTCCGCAGCGGGCCCCAGCTTCCCGGGAAGCCAGGAACTTGACGGCCTGCCGGCTAACATAATTAGCCGCAGCAAGCGGGTCTTTAGCGGTGGCCGGCAAGCACAAGCAGGCGAGCAGGCACCGTGCTCGGAGGATGGCTAATAGCGTTGACGACCAATCTCGCCGAGGCGATCGCCGCGGGCACGCCGTCAGCCCCGAGCGTGCCATTCGAATTCCCAGGGAAAACGCCTGCGGTTGCCATTTGCTTCTGCAGCGGCCGGCCCATGGCTTTGCCGAGCAACCGTCTCGTCGGCGAGCCGTGTCAGACCCCAAAGCAGCAGCCCATAGGCCGGCAAGGCGACGGTCAGGAAACTGGCAAGCAAGACAAGGATCATAAACAAATAAATCCCATATAGGTTCACGCCTCGATGACCTTACAAAACCACAGCGGGATGAGGTGAGCTATAGCCCAGAGGGACTGTTTTTCGGCTATCCTGCTCTCGCTCTGCCGTATTCAAGAGGCTCATCTTGCTCAAGGAACTAACAAACCTCGAAGCTTTGCCCGTCAGCGCTGTTATCCTCGATCCGTCCGGAACGATCGTCGGGGTTAACAATGCGTGGAAGGAGTTCGGGCGCCGAAATGGGCTCTGCCTGCCCAACTCCGGCATCGGCGCGAACTATCTCGTCCATTGCGGAGACGGCCGCTCCGGTTCGGGCGTTGCAAAGGACCTGCGCGAGTTGCTGTCCGGCCGCCGCGACCTCGTGATGCACGTCTACCCCTGCAATTCGCCGGGCGAAAAGCGCTGGTTCATGCTGCTCGCATTCCCGCTTTCTCTCGCCGGACCGAGCGGCATTGCCATCCTACATGCGGAAATCTCGAGCTTCGTTCCTTTGCCTGTCGTCGAAAAGCAAGGGAGGCAAAGGGCCGAGCAAAAGGACGGTGTGGACTCACGCTCAATTTTCGCCGAGCTGGCCGGAACGGTCGAAGCCGCGGTTTCGCAATCGCTCGCCTCCCAACTGCAGTCCATGCTGGGGCCGCCTGCGGCGCAGCGCTCGAAGACTAGAGCGCAGAACACGCGAACCAAGAACTCAAGTGACACCTTCCCGCGTGCGCGTCTCAGCAAGCGTCAGCTGGAGGTGCTGCGATTACTGGGTGAAGGGAAATCGAACGCGGAGATTGCCAAGGCTCTGTTTCGCTCACCGCACACGATCAAGCTGCACGTTTCTGCAATCTTGCGCGAACTCAATCTTAAGAGCCGCACACAAGCAGCGTTGCTGGCATCTAAGCTGCCCAAGAGCACTTGAAGGACATCAAGTGATTTGCTGACCAGCGCATCGGGAGGAAGCCCCTGCAGGTAGCATTAGAACGACACCGCCGAGATAACGATTTCCGAGGGACGCCTTATGCTTCCTGCGTCCGGATCTTGGCCCATTGTCCCGTCAGTGCCCTCCTGACGCGATGTGATCGAAGCGGACCGACGGCGCGGTGCAAGCTCCGCTGTAACCATTCGGCAATAGGTCAAGGGCGCCCGACACGAAGGCCCGCGTCGGCCGCTCGTTATCGCGGCCAGAAGAACACGCCGCGACCGATCATCCTTCCTGAGCGTATGGCGATATTGGCCCTTCGCCGGCACGGAAGCGCGTGACTGGTACCACCATTTGCGAGCGAAGAGCGGAAGTCGGCTCTGAAAAACCGCTATGACTCTGCCTGTCTAGGTTCGAATCCTAGCCCCCAGCCAATGAAATCAAAGACTTCGCTTTGGATCGGCCAATTAAGTGCATCCTGGAACGCTCGCCTGCCGACAGTTTCAAAACACAATCACTCTTCCCACTTGGGATTAAATAAAGGAGCGCGCATCCTCGCGATTGATCATGGCGGCTTACCATTGCATGCTCGAGGCATGAGCGAGACGACGATTGCTTCTTATTTGCTGGCGAGGCTGAAGCAGGCCGGGATCAGGCACGCCTTTGGTGTTCCGGGCGATTACGTGCTCACCTTCATGGACCGGCTGATCGCCTCGGGTATCGGATATGTGGGCACTTGCAACGAGCTCAACGCCGGATATGCGGCGGATGCCTACGCGCGGATTTCGGGCATTGGCTGCGTGTGCGTAACGTGGGGTGTGGGCGGCTTTTCCGCCATGAACGCCATCGCTGGTGCCTATGCCGAGCAGGTTCCGGTCGTGCTCCTCGTCGGCGGGCCCAGAACGACGCAGCGGCGGCCAGCCATGCTGCTGCACCATAGCGTCGGCGACTTTTCGACCATGCAGCAGGCCTATTCACACATCACCGCGGCGTCCGTAATTCTCGACGATCCTGAGCAATCGCCCCAGCGCATTGACTACGCACTCGGCCGCTGCCTGGCTGAGAAGCGCCCCGTCATGATCGAGATCCCGGCAGACGCCGTGGATCTTCCATGTGCCGCGGCTACCTCGGTTCTCGTCGCCAAGCCCCCGACGTCGGACAGGGACGCGCTCGCAGAAGGATTGGGCGAGGCCATGGAACTTTTGTCGCGTGCCAATCGCGCCGTGATCCTCGGCGGTGTCGAGCTGCACCGCTATGGCCTCATGGCGGAGTTCTATCGCCTCGTCGAGGCAAGCAAACTGCCGGTCGCCACGACACTCCTCGGCAAGACCGTCATCTCGGAGCATCACCCGCAAGCTATCGGCGTCTACGAGGGTGCGCTCTCCCGCGCCACCGTGCGCAACATCGTCGAGAATGCTGACGTGCTGTTGTGCCTGGGCGCCTGGATGAGCGATATCAACCTCGGCGTCCACACCGGCCACCTCGAGGGCCGCAGAATGCTGCTCGCGAACTCCGGACGCCTGAAGATCAGCCAGCACGTCTACGAGCAGGTGTGGATTGGAGACGTTGTGAGCGGCCTTGCCAGACTGATGCCGCCCGGCGGACTGAAGCATCCACCGTTCAAGAGCTTCGCAGAGGACCGTGAGACGTCCTACACGCCGGAGCGCGGGCGCAAACTGACCATCGACCGTGTCATGAAGCGCATTGGCGCGTTGATGAGCGAGACCACGACGGTGATTGCCGAGACAGGGGATTCGATGCTTGCCGCCGCCGACCTCGTCATGCATCACGATGTGGGCTTTATTGGACAGGCCTTTTATCTCTCAATCGGATACGCGCTACCCGCGACGCTGGGTGCCTCGCTGGCCGATCCCGCCCGCCGCCCGATTGCGCTCATTGGCGACGGCGCCTTCCAAATGACTGCACAAGAACTGTCCTCACTGTGCCGGCAGCGATCCAACGCCGTTATCCTCTTGATGAACAACGATGGTTACACCACCGAGCGCATCATTCATGAAGGCCCCTACAACGACATTCAGCCCTGGGCGTATCACCGGCTTCCGGAGGTCTTTGGGGCCGGTTGGGGCCGGCGTGTCACGACGGAGGATGAGCTGGAAGAGTGCCTCCAGAAGGCCTTCGCCAGCAACGAGGGACCGGCCCTCGTCGAGATCATGCTGGACCGCTACGACACAACTGAGGCCCTGCAACGTCTTGGGGCCTATCTCTCTCCAGATAAGGGCCGCATTCCTCAGTGATCGAAATTGGATGGATGGCGCTTAGGGCGCTGGCGTCGTGGGCGAATTGCCGGTGCCTGCTCCTAATGCCACGACTGATCGTAGCCATCACCTTGTACCCCCTTCCTTGAATCCTCGCGCAATAAGATGAGCAGCTTAACTTTCTAGCAGCGATGTTGGCCAGGGGTTCGGCACAGCGCTTTTTTGGCGTACTCAATACCCGCTGACGGTCGATTGAGGTTGACCGCAATTCGCACGTCATCGACTCGTGCAAGCAAGAGAGCCAGTTGCAGCCTTCTGCACGTCCTCACGACGCGGATCGAAGTAATATAGATGGCCGCCTTCTGTGCAACCGTGGTACTTATCCATGGTACTGATCTAATTCAGGGGGGAAGTCGCTCATGAAATCGGCGATAGCAAAAGCGGCAAGAAGCGGAACCGCGGCTCTCTTGGCTTTGCTCGGGCTCGCGGCGCTCCCTTCGGATCACGCCGAAGCCGGCGAGACTGCGAAGACTTCCGAGCCCATACCTGCCGTCCTCGTCCAGCCCGCTCAGTTGAAGTCGCTTTCGCGAGAATTCGAGTTCATCGGCCGCGTACAGGCGCGGGAAAAGGTCGAGCTACGTGCCCGCGTCAAAGGTTTCCTCGGCCCAAGACTCTTTGATGATGGGAGCCAAGTGAAGGAAGGCCAAATACTCTTCACAATCGAACGTGAGCCTTTCGAAGCCGCCGTTGCTCAAAAGAAAGCTCAGCTCGCGAGCGCCGAGGCCTCGCTTGAATTTGCCAACCAGCAGGTTGCGCGGGCCACCGAACTCTCCAAATCCAACTCCGGAGCGATCACGCAGGTCACCATAGACGAGCGACTTGCCGACCAATCCAAGGCTCGGGCTGCCGTACTGGAGGCGAAGGCGGCTCTCACGGAGGCCGAGATCAATCTCTCCTACGCGGATATAAAGTCTCCCATTGCCGGAAGGGTAGGTCGCGCCACCGTTTCCCCCGGAAATCTCGTGAGCCCAGAGACGGGCGTACTCGCCACAGTTGTTACAGAAGATCCCGTCGAGGTGCTTTTCCCCGTTACACAGCGCGAACTTCTCGATTACCGGCGCAGGAGCGACAAATCTGGCAAACACTCGACCCGCGTCAAGCTCGCCGACGGAACCATCTATGAGGAAGCCGGAGTAGTCGATTTCCTCGACGTGCAGGTTGATCCAAGAACGGACGGACAGATCGTTCGAGCGATGATGCCTAACCCGAAAAAGATACTCACCGACGGGCAAACCGTTCGTGTCGTCCTTGTCGAAGAGGCCACGGAAGAAGTCCTGACGATACCCAGGGCCGCGATCGTCATTGACCAGGCTGGCGCCTACGTGTTCA
>CAZSNH010000072.1:0-4113 GCA_964607855.1 uncultured Hyphomicrobium sp.
CCCCCCCCCCCCCCCCCCCCCCCCCCCCCCCCCCCCCCCCCCCCCCCCGCGCGCGCCGTTGATGGGACCACCAAACATGCAGGGCGCATCAATCCGATCCACTTTCGGCAGCGCGACAACGGCCATGGTCTGCCAGGGACCGCACGACGCCTAGCCGGGAAGACGTTCGCCGCGTCGAGCCCATCCGCGCAAAGGCGCCATGTTGGTCCTGGTCCAGTCTTGCCGATGATGACGAGGCGGCTTGGATCGACGCGGCTCTGTTAAGTCTTTGAGCGGGCCAACCGACACGCAATGTTAGGCCTCTGAGCGCTTTCAGCGGTATTGCATGATTGTAAGCGTCGACGAAGGCTTCTTGGTGTGCCCGAAGCTGTTCGTGGCCACGCAGTGGCGCACTCCCCGACGGTCGAGCCAGCCCCGGAAAATCTAAATCGGCGGCTTGAGTGTCACCTGAACCCCATCGGCGCTCCTTCGCCATCATGCCGCTTAATCGGATCGCGAGACATGACGGCTATCCGCGTTGCAGCCTCAATGCCAAGTCCGTGATTACATGCAGAAGCGAGGCAATCGAGCGACGCGCCTGACAAGATTGGCTGGGGTGCCAGGATTCGAACCTGGGAATGGCGGAATCAAAATCCGCTGCCTTACCACTTGGCTACACCCCATGACTGGCCAACCGCGCCAAAAATGGCGCGTATGATCTTGGGAAGCGCCTCATATACTTATTCGGGGGCTTGCCGGCAACGCTGCACTTCCGCCCGCGTCACTTCGGGCGGGAGAGAATTAAGTTGCTGAGGCAGAGACTTGGCCAAGACTTGCGGCCACCGTCCCATACGGCTATAAAGCCGCCTCGCCTAGGGGCCGCAATCATTGCCCCGCGAGCGAAAATCAAGTCTCACCGGTTAGGCTTGGAAGGTCGGGCGGAGCGTAGCGCAGCCTGGTAGCGCACTTGCTTCGGGAGCAAGGGGTCGCGAGTTCGAATCTCGCCGCTCCGACCATTCATCCCGCCCGGTCATCGCGGTGCTTCGTCTGGGCCCGAAGACCGGCGGGCGATCACTGAATTAGGAGTGGCTGCCCGATTGGGAACCGCGGGGCTTATTCTCGCACTTTTGAGTTTCCGGGTTCCAGCGCTTGCCTTTTCCGCATGAGCCAGGCCCCCCGGCCTGAGCGAGGCTCGACGCCCCGAATATGGTGATGACCGCAAGCAGTCTCAGCGCCGATTTCATCATGGAAGGAATCTCCACATTTGTGATCTGCTGCACCGAATTGCACCCTTCGGGTCCGCAGAAACTGAGCCATCTCCGGCCGGCACGTCTATTTAAGTCGCACACCGGCCCGCCCACTCTACGAACAGCGCGCGATAAAGTTTCATGCGCCTCTGGGACGCCTTTGCGACGAAAAAACTATAGCATCTTTGGCGAGAGCGTTGAAAATGCGGTAGCCCGATGACAGCCCGGCTCACATTCAATACGAAACTCGATTTCGCATACGGCGCCCCCTCACCTGTGGCACCTGGGATCGTGCGCATTGTTGCCAAAAATCCGAGCCCACTTACTTTTAAGGGAACCAACACCTACCTTGTCGGCATGATCGGCCTTGCCGTCATCGATCCCGGCCCCGATCACGAAGCCCACATCGATGCTATAGTGCGGGCTGCGAATGGACGGAATATTTCGCACATCTTCTTGACCCATGCCCACCGCGACCATGTCGACGGAGCAGCCCGGCTGCGCGAATTGACGGGTGCGAAAGTGTGCGCATTCCCGAGACGTTCCAATTTTCGTCGCGCAAAAACGCACCTTCCAGCGCAAACCGAATATGTGAATACCGCCTTCCCCATTGATCTCCCCATTGCAGATGGCGATCTGGTCGAAGGACATGACTGGGCAATCGAGGCATTGCACACGCCTGGACACGCGCCCGACCATCTTTGTTTCGCGCTCCGGAAGCGTGGTGTCGTATTCTCCGGCGATCACGTGATGGCCTGGAACACCACCGTCGTCGGCCCGCCCGAGGGCGTGATGTCCGATTACATGCGATCCCTTGAACGCCTGCTGCACCGATCGCGCGACAAGCTTTATCTGCCCGGGCACGGCGAGCGGCTCGAAAGGCCGCGCAGAACGGTGCGCGCGTATCTTTTGCACCGGCGCTGGCGCGAACAGTCGATCTTGTCGGTGATACGTGAAACGGATGGCGCTACCATTCCGGCGATTGTTTCCAACGTCTATAACGGCCTTGCACCTAATCTAATGCCTGCGGCCGCACTTTCCGTTCTTGGGCACGTTGAGCATCTGATCGAGCAGGGTTTTGTTGCTTGCGAGGGCGAGCCGACTTTTGATCGCCGTCTTTACCCGGCTTAGCTCCTTCCTTTCCGTCCTGCCTTTTCGCCGACTTCAAATCCGTGTCCGCAGCGGGTACCGTTTCCTCGAGCCGCACCGCGATCTCCTTCATGAAAAGGCGCAACCGTTCGGCATTGGCTCCAAAGTCATACTTGCCGTAACGCGAGGCAGAACGAAGGTCGATGCGGGTTCGCGCCTCCTCGCCGCTGATCCTGACTGAGACATCGTCATAGAATCCAAGCACAAGCGTGCGGTCATAGGCCTCGATAAAACCGGCATCGGCCGCGCCCTCACCCGGCCGCATTTCGCGAACGATCTTGAAATCCATGCGCCTCGCGGCTTCGAGGACGAGCTCGTAAGCCTCACTCACCGACCGGTCGATGTAGAGGGGCGCAATATCCGGAAAATGCGTGGCCTGCAGGTTTGAAAAGGCGGCGCTTGGATAGTCCTTGGGATTGGCCGTAGGGTCTCTGAACTTGGCGAGTTCTACGAATTCCGGCGGATTGACGGTATCGGTTGTAAGATCAGAAATGGCGACTTGGTTGCGGGTAGCAGCAATTACAAGCAGCGGAATGGAAAGGATTGCGAGGCTCACGACGACACCGAGCAGCACGCGCGCTCCACCAGTCCGGCCAGTGCGCCATATTCCGAGCGCCCCCATAAGGCCGAGGACGAGAGCAACAATTGCCCCAGCCAGCGAGAACTTGAAAACGGTGAAAGCAACCGGCGTCGGCATGCCGAAAAGGCGATGCGCAAGCGCCGCCGTAACAATGAGCAATGCCGAAAAAACGGCCACGCGGCTCGTCCAGCGGCTTGTGGCAGACATCGGTTCTGGAGCGTGCAGTTGCATTCCCTTCCCTCGCTCCACGCACCCCATCAGGTCTGTGGACTTTTACCTCATCCTTAGCAAGAATCGCGGCAAAATGTGAGCCATTGCTTTCCTTGACAGCCAAGACCACGGGATCCCTTGCCTGTGACCAAGCACTCCACAAGTTGCAGGGCCTTCCAGGCACTCTTTGCGCCGCTCAGGACTTGGCGAATTAATAGCATTGATGCGCCATCACGGCTCGTCGTCTTCCTCCTCATCGCTTTCGCAGTTCCATTACCGTCCGCAAACGCTGGCGTCATCGATGTGGAAAAGCCCGCGGTTCCGCTACGCGTCGTGAACTGGAACATGCTGGAGCGAGTGGGCGCCAAGACCCGCGAAGCAGCTAAATTGCCGAAAGCCGCGTGGCGAACGTCATTTGGCTCCGAGCGGCGAGGCACGATAACTGTTGCGCCAGCCCCCGCCGAATTCGATGCCGATCTCGTTCTCATTCAGGGTCTCACGAGCGTTCGAGAGGCCCGTCAGGCGTTCCCGGCGCGGACGTGGCGCCTTATCGTGTCGAGACAGGTGCTCGAGAACGATGATCCATTAGGTCCCTGGGCAGAGGAAGCCGTCTCCGACCGGCCTGCTACGGCCGTTGCCGTGCGCTACCAAGCGGCGCTGCGTGTGACCGCTCAAGAGCACTTGCTGGACCTCGCGGCACTCGACGTGACCGGGGCAAATGCTAGCGAAAGACCGGCGGCCGGCACGGCCGTGCGGCTTAATTGGGGAAACAAGACCTTCTGGGCCATCTCGGTCGATCTCACCTCGGGGTGCGTGAAGGCGGCCCAGGACTGCGGAGCGCTCAACAGATTGCAGGCGTGGAAAAATGAAAAGTTGCGAGCGAGCGAAAATATCTTGATTGGTGGACAATGGGATTTGCCGAGTTCCGACTTTCTCCCGCCGCCGCCA
>CAZSNH010000072.1:4123-9845 GCA_964607855.1 uncultured Hyphomicrobium sp.
TCAGTCCGACGCCCGTCTCGGATGCGTCCTCCAAGCGGAACTCCCGCACTAAGTTTGAGATTTTCCAATAATTTTCATCGCCGTTGATCCAATGCAAGGATTTCCCGGCCCGCAGGCTTATCAAGATGACAGTTTTGTGACATGAGACCCGGCACTCGAAATGTGCCAGAATGGCCTAAAAGCTTTAACTTCGGCCGGTTCGCGTTCGACGATGCCTTACCGTTTCAAACTCGACGAAAAGGTTCGTGATGGCTTTATACGTATCGCTCACGAACAGATCGAGCGCGCCCAAGCCGAACTCACTGGCCCGTCGAATATTCAAAGCGCAGTTCATGAGACACGCAAATGCTTGAAGCGCATAAGAGCCCTCTTGCGTCTTGTGAGACCCGGTCTTACCGAGAAGATCTTCAAGCGTGAGAACAGAGCAATCCGCGACATCGCGGCACTCCTCTCCGAAGCGCGTGACAACCACGTTCTACTCGAAACCATCGCCAAGCTTGAAGCCCGCAAGGCCGATGCGCCTCTCATGAACCTTAAACGCTTAGCAGTTGCCGGATGCTCGGCGCACGGAGTGGTCGAAGATCCAGGGCGTACGGCAGCAGCTCTTGCGGGCCTTCGCGCGGTAGAGGAGCGACTTCGAAAGATCTCCATTGCGCCCGCAAGTTTCACCACCTTGCGGCGTGGCTACGAACGAACCTATGCCCACGCGCGGCGCGCCATCGCCGGCGCCTACAAGAAAAACGCCAGCGAAGCGTTCCATGAATTGCGCAAGCACATCCAGATTCACTGGCGGCACACGCAACTCCTCTCCCGGGCTTGGCCAGAAATCATGGAAGCGCACGCCGCGGCGGCGCGTGAGCTTTCCCAAATCCTCGGCGCCGACCATGATCTTGCAGTTCTGGAAGCGTTTCTGGCCCGCGCGCCAAAGGGAGAAATCGGAAAGATGGAGGCAAGACTCGTCCGAAAGGCGATCCGTGAGCGACAGAGGGAGCTTCGGGAACTTGCGATTGCCCGGCTAGAGCGTCTTTTCGCCGAGAGACCGCCTGAGATGGGACGGCGGATCGAGCGCCAATGGAAGGCCGCAAAGCGGTTGTCTCAGGACAAGCTAGTGAATGCCGGGACGGCAAAGCGGGAAAGCATCGTGTCGCAGGCCCCTGCAGCGACCGAGGCGGAGAGTGAACCGCGTACCGGTCGCGCTGCGTAACGACTTGGTCTAGATTGCGCCGCAGTCAAATTCCGAGACCCATGAATGACCCAAAAATCGCTCCCGCCAGAGCCGCAAATCCCTGCCACCTCGTTGCCAACCAACCACCCGCCCGTGGCATTCGGAAAAGTTGGCATCCTGCTCTTAAATCTCGGGACTCCGGACGGGACGGGCTATTGGCCCATGCGCCGCTACCTCAAGGAGTTCCTGTCGGACCCCCGTGTCATTGAAGAGGCGAGATGGAAGTGGTGGCCTATTCTGAACCTCATCATTCTCTCCGTGCGTCCCGGCCGCAAGGGCCGCGATTATGCATCGATTTGGAATAACGAGCGCGATGAAGGCCCTCTAAAGACCATCACACGCAACCAGGCCACCGAGCTACAGAAGCGCTTCTCCGCCTCACCCAAAGTGATCGTTGACTGGGCCATGCGATATGCGAACCCATCGACGGAAAGCCGCCTTAGGGCGCTTCAGGAACAGGGTTGCGAGCGCATCCTCTTGGTGCCTCTTTATCCGCAGTACGCGGCCGCGACGACGGCTACTGCCTGCGACGAGGCATTTCGTTCGCTCATGAAGATGCGCTGGCAGCCGGCCGTGCGCGTGGCACCTGCCTACTATGACGATCCCGCCTATATTGATGCTCTGGCGCGTTCGATGCGGGCGAGCCTCGCAGGGCTCGACTTCGAACCGGAACGGATCATCGCGACGTTTCACGGCATGCCGCAGAAATATTTCGCTGCCGGAGATCCGTATCATTGCCACTGCCAGAAAACGTCGCGGCTATTGCGCGAGAAGCTTGGCTGGCCACAAGAGCGCTGGCTGACGACCTTCCAGTCGCGCTTTGGCAATGATCCATGGCTGCAACCCTATACGGATATGACGGTTGAACGGCTGGCAAAGGAAGGCATCAAGCGCCTCGCGCTCGTCGCACCTGGTTTCTCGGCCGACTGCCTCGAAACCCTCGAAGAACTCGACAGAGAAAATCGGCACATCTTCGAGACGAATGGCGGCGAGAAATTCGCTTACCTCCCCGCGCTCAACGATTCGGCTGAGGGGCTCGACGTTATCGAGGCCATCGCGCGCCGCGAGCTTAGCGGATGGATTTGACAAAGCGCGCCATTCGAAAAATTCAGGGATCGATGAGCCCCTTCTGGTAGGCCAAAATGAGGGCCTGTTCGCGGGTCTTCGCGCCAAGTTTCCTTCGCGCCTGCAACAAGTGCAGTGCAACGGTCGGGACTGATATTGCGAGTTCTTCTGAGATCTTTGTATTCGACATTCCGCGTCCCAGGAGTTCGAGGCACTGCACCTCCCGGCGCGTAAGAAGCCCGGAGCTGGTGGCAGGCGGGACGCGACTGGGCATTATGTACATTCCAATTTGGGGCCTCTTCGAATGATCCAACAGAGGCCCAACCCAAGTTCGGCACCGTTAGGCACGATACGTGAACTGCACCCTGAAGGGATATGATTATCAGATCTTGACGGTTTTGAGCACAACGGAGTGCGGACGCCTCTGATGAGCAGGAAAGCACTCCCCTGACTGGAGAATGGGTATACTGAAGAAAGGATGCACTGAGCTTCAATCAATCAGAGGACGAATTTTTGAGCGATCCTCAGTGAACGCTCTGGCTATTCCCGCGATGGGCTCTTGTGGAATACTTTGTGACTTAAGCGTGGCAATATCGCCACAATTACATAATTTCAACTCTCTGATCTTGTTTGGTTTTTTGATGGTCGGGCTTTTGGATCTTTCTGACCCTATCGTTTTCCACAGCTTCTCCACAGCTACTGAAAAATCCTAAGGTTCGTTTACCGATGCAACTCGTTCGGGACGTCATCGCAACGCTAAAGCGGCACTACGTGCGTTGCATGACGAGCACCGGATCGGGGTCAAATCCGTAAGGCGCATCGTGTGGGATAGAGGGGCTCCCACCACAAAGGCACGCGACGCCACGGGACGGACACTCGTCCGTTCGACCTGAGGCGCGAAGTGCTGGCAGGCAAGAGCGTCTGCCAAACGAAAGAAGAGCGGCTGACCCATCGAGGGATGGTCGGCGCGCGCTTCACGTCACTTATCAGCGGGAAACAAAAGCGGGCACTGGGAAGGGGGACCTTCTCCAAAGCTGACCCTGCAGTGGGTCGATTAACGGCTGCGCGTGTGCGCGCGCCGAACGGGGATGTATTGCGTGGTGGGTGCTGATATGCGTGGGATGTTTTCGCGAGTTCCTGATTGTGCCAGTTCTTCCCGGAAAAATCAGCGGGTTCGGCCAATCGGGCTTCCCGTAGCTATCGCGGCGATCTGCCTTGCTGCTTCAAGCGCGGCGACCCTTGCCCAAACAAGCAACCTTACCCGCAATGGCAACAACGTAACCCTCACGTGCGATGGCAACTTCTCGGCACTCCAAACGCTCTGCCAGGACGGAAACTCGTGCAACAATCTCAACTTGAGCAATCCGCCCGTATCGAGTGCATCACCTCAGGACAACGTCTCCTTCAATCCTGCGGGCGTGCCGGTGGATGTCATGTGGGAAGTCATCAATCCGGATACGACAGTTCAACCGCCGGGCAATCCGAATAATCCGCCCCCGCCGCAAAATAATGACAATCCGGTCTCCTACAGCATCGGTGGAATTGGCACGTTCTCGCTTAGCGAAGGTGTGACCGACACGAAATCACAAACTGCGAACACACCTCCGCCTGTTTCAATCTCCGTTTCCCACGCAGGTGGAAACGGGGGCTTCGCCGTTATCCGCTACAAGGTGAAATGCACGCCCGCTCAGGGCCAGTTGAAGATTAAGAAGATTTCCTCGGGTGGTGAGGACACGTTTACCATCAAAGCCACGCCCTCGGGCGGCGGCAGTGCCTTAGACTACGTGATCAACACGGCTGACGGGGGGCCGACCTCGGACGGAATGGGGATGGAAACGAAGTCCGTCACTGTGGGCGACTACGTCATAACCGAAACTCCACCAGCAGGTTGGGATCTGAACAGCATCGTCTGCGATGACCAGGACGGCGGCTCGACGGCCACAGTCACAGCCGGAAAGACCACGACCTGCACCGTCACAAATACGAAGCGGCAGGCTCAGAAGGGCTCCATCACCATCGAGAAGAAGACCATCGGTGGCGATGACAAGTTCTCCTTCACCACCACAGGAACGGGTCTCTCCAACTTCGACCTGACAACCGCCGGTGGATCAAAAAGCACCACGTTCTCAAACCTCGATCCCGGCGACTACTCCGTAACTGAGACAGTGCCTGCTGGCTGGTCGCTCACCGATCTCACTTGCTCGACGGGCGGTACACCGGCCAAGCCTACGGCCAACATCACACTCGTGGGCGGCGCAAGCGTGACCTGTACCTTCACCAACACCAAGAAGGGCTCCATCACCATCGAGAAGAAGACCATCGGGGGCGATGACACGTTCTCCTTCGATACCACAGGAACGGATTTCTCCAACTTCGACCTGACGACCGTCGGTGGATCAGCAAGCACGACGTTCTCCAACCTTGATCCGGGCGACTACTCCGTCACAGAGACCATTCCCGAGGGCTGGTCGCTCACCGATCTCACTTGCTCGACGGGCGGTACACAGGACAAGCCGACGGCCAAAATCACACTCGTGGCCGGCGCGAACGTCACCTGCACCTTCACCAACACGCGCCAAACCGGCTCGCTGAACATCAAGAAGGTGACGATTGGCGGAAACGGCACTTTCAACTTCACGCTTGCTGGCCAGGTCGCGAGTGCCTTCACACTCTCGAATGGGCACGACAAGTCGTTCGTGTCGCTGCCGACTGGAGACTATACCGTCACCGAGACGAATTTGCCCAACGGGTGGAGCCTGCAAAACGCAAGCTGCAACGAGGCCGTCACCAAGAACGGTAACGCGATTGTCATCTCAGTTGACTCCGAAGACACCATCACCTGCACCTTCACCAACTTCAAGGAACGTGACGACCCGATGGATCAGGTCACGCAACTCTTCGTGTACCGGCGCGTCGACAATCTCTTGACCTACGGTCCTGACCGGGCACGACTGCTGCGCCGCCTCCAGGCCGGCGATCAGCAGACAAGTCCCGAGCCGTTGAAGTTCGGCAGCGGAGCCTCCGCGTCCATGATACACGGGCGTACGATTGGCGGCGCGACGGCGGCAACCACCGCGAACCCGGCCGGACCAGGTGGAGATGCCTCGCTCTTCGGAGAGGATCACTTCCAGTACGGCGGCTCCATGCATCATGGACCGATCGACGAGACGGAAATCGCCATGAATGAGACGGCGTCCGGCTCGGGAACCATCCTCTCCCATATCGCGAGCAAGATCGCACCGCTCGCGTCCGGAGCCAGCTCCTTCAAGTTCGGCACCATCCTCAGCGAGATGCGCATGGTTGCGGCTCAGGCGGCGGCGAGCGAGGAAAAGAAGAAGCTCGAGGACGCCGGCCTCAAGTACGAGAGCCATCCCTACAACAACCCGCTCGCGACGATGCGCCAGGGATGGGACTTCTTCGTCGAGGGCCATA
>CAZSNH010000073.1:0-8308 GCA_964607855.1 uncultured Hyphomicrobium sp.
GCAACGAGGGCGCCGTTTCGGCAGGGGCCGTTTGCTCATGGCAGTCCGGCTATCCACTGCGCGTGAGCTTCCAATCCGGAAAACCAGATTACGATCCACTGCGCTATGCGATTGGCCGAATGCTGTCGCAAGGCGAGGGCGACCTTCTCGTGTGGATCTCCTCCTTCACGCCCGATCTTCCGCCCCCCGAGGCGAAGATCCCGACGATCGTTTTCGGCACGCCGGGCTTGAAACTCAGTGCGCAGCCTGCCGTCTTCATTCCGATCGGCACTCCGGGCGCAGACCATGCCGGGCGCATCGTCCGCTGCGATAATGTCGTGACACTGCCCCTTCGTGATCTTGGGCGCGCCTCGCTGCCGAAGCTCTCCGATCTCTTGGCACGAATTGAACTCTCACTTTAGACCGCAGGGAAAACGACATGCTGATCAAATTCACCGGCGGGCGCGTGTACGATCCCATGCATGGGGTCAACGGCGAAGTGCGCGATATCTATGCCAAGGACGGAAAGATCGTTTCGGCGCCGCCACCAGGCACAAAGATCGACCAGGAGTTCACGCTTCAGGGTCGGGTGGTGATGGCCGGCGCCATTGATCCTCATTCGCATATCGGCGGGGGCAAGGTCACCATTGGACGCATGCTTCTGCCCGAGGATCATCTCGGCAAGGAAGTTGCGCGAACCGATCTTACGCGCGCTGGCTGCGGCCACGCCGTGCCCTCCACCATGACCACCGGCTATCGTTATGCCGAGATGGGTTACACGGCGGCCTTCGAGCCCGCCATGCTGCCCGCCAATGCCCGCCAGGCGCACCTCGAGATGGGAGACACGCCGATCATCGACAAGGGTGCCTTCGTCATGCTCGGCAACGACGACTTTTTCCTGCGCTCCCTCATCGAAAAGAAGGACTTCGCCTTCATCAAGGATTACATCGCCTGGACGATGCACGCCGCACAGGCGCTGGCCGTGAAGATCGTCAATCCGGGCGGCATCTCGGCATTCAAGTTCAATCAGCGCAAGCTCGACCTCGACGAGAAGCACGTCCACTACGGCGTCACACCGCGCGACATTATCCTAAATCTCGCACGCGGCATGAAGGAACTTGGTGTCGTTCATCCCATTCATATCCACGGCTGCAATCTCGGTACCCCTGGGAACGACGATACAACGCTCGCCACCATCAGAGCTTCTGAGGGCCTGCCCTTGCACCTCACGCATCTGCAGTTCTTCTGCTACGGCACCGAAGGCGACAAGAGGTTCTCCTCCTCTGCACCACGCATCGCTGAGCTCGTCAATCAATACAAGAACATCTCAATTGACGTCGGTCAGGTTCTCTTTGGACAGACCTGTACCGCCTCCGGCGACAGCATGCGCCAGTACGGCAATACGAAGTCCGCGAGCCCCAACAAGTGGGTGATCATGGATATCGAGTGCGATAACGGTTGCGGCGTTGTGCCGATGAAATATCGCGACAAGAGCTTCGTGAACGCGCTCCAATGGGCAATCGGTCTCGAGCTCTTTCTCCTCATCGACGATCCCTGGCGCATCTTCCTCACCACCGATCACCCGAACGGGGCGCCGTTCTACTACTATCCCCACCTCATCCGCCTTTTGATGGACAAGAGCTTCCGCCGCGATATGCTCGCGAAAATTCATCCCGATGCCCAGAAGGCTTCGATCGTCGGCTCTCTCGAGCGCGAGTACACGCTTTACGACGTTGCCATCATGACGCGGGCCGGTCCCGCAAGGAGCCTCGGTCTCGAGGATCGTGGACATCTTGGACCGGGCGCATCTGCTGATATTACGGTCTATGACGACAATCCCGATCGTGAGGCGATGTTCTCGACGCCGCTCTTCGTGTTCAAGAACGGCGAGCTCATCGTTCGCAACGGGAAGGTGGTGAAGGTCGTAGCAGGCGCCACCCACGTTGCGCGTCCGGAGTTCGACAAGGCCATCGAGAAGCCGCTCAAGGCTTACTTCGAGAGGTACCACACGGTACAGATGGAAAACTTCCGTGTTTCCGATGACGAGATTGTCGCGTCCAACTGTGGCCACACGGGCGGCCAATGCGGTTGTGTGATCGTGCAGCCGACGGGGGCACGCGTGTCATGAGCATGCCAATCGCAAAAACTGTGAATGGGATTGCCGTCGACGATACGTTCGCCGAGGCTTTCGGCATGAGCGCCACGGGCCTCGTCATTACCGCCGATTCTCCAAAGTGGGCACGCATCTGTGCCGAGGTCATGACCGGTTTTGGCACCTCGGTCATCGGATGCGGCGCTGAGTGTGGCATCGACCGCGAACTCAGCCCTTCGGAGACGCCCGACGGCCGTCCAGGCTTCCGCGTACTCATTTTCGGGTTCTCGCCGGATGCCTTGGTTCCACAGATCAAGAACCGCGTTGGCCAGTGCGTGCTGACGAGCCCCGGATCAGCCTGCTTCAACGGCCTCGATGCGCCGAAGAAGATCGCCCTTTCCTCTGGCCCTCGCTTCTTTGGCGATGGCTGGCAAACGTCGAAAAAGCTTGGCAGTCGCCGCTACTGGCGCGTCCCGGTCATGGATGGCGAGTTTGTGATTGAGGACAAGTGCAGCGTCACGACAGAGGCGGTCGGCGGCGGCAACCTGCTCATTCTCGGCAAGGATCGCGCAGGTCTTCTCGAGTCAACGGAAGCTGCCGTCGCTGCCATCGCGAAGGTCTCGGACGTCATCACGCCCTTCCCGGGCGGCATCGTCCGTTCGGGATCGAAGGTGGGCTCCAAATACAAGGGCGCCATCGCCTCCACGAACGATGCTTTTTGCCCGGTTCTCAGAGGCGCTGTGAAATCCGAATTGAGCCCAGATACAATTGCCGTTCTTGAAGTCGTCATTGATGGCTTGACGTCGAAGTCGGTCGCAGACGCGATGCGCGCAGGCCTCAAAGCCGTGCTCGAAGTTGGTGCGACGCGCGGCGTCACGCGCGTCTCGGCCGGCAATTACGGCGGCAAGCTCGGTCTGCATCACTATCACCTGAAGGATCTCCTGGCATGAGCGGCTTCGTCTTCAAACTGCGCGCTGCACCCCTCGTGCGCCTCGATCTTTCGCACCTCATTCCCTCGCGTCTTTCTGCCCTTTCCGACTACGAAATTGCGCAAATCGAGATCGCGGCCGACGGAACGCGCACCGGCGATGTGTTTGCCATTTCCGGATCGGCAGGTGACACCGTCACGATCGACGGCGGCTCGGCACGGCTCGATTTCGTCGGCGCCGGACTCGACGGAGGAACCCTAATTGTCGAGGGAGAGACGGGGGCCTATTCGGGCTCAGGGATGTCGAGCGGACGCCTCGACATCCGCGGCAATGCAGGGGCTTGGCTCGCAACCGGCATGAAGGATGGCCTTATTACCGTCAAGGGATCGGTTGGGGATTTCGTGGGTGGTCCGCGCACGGGAGATAAGCAGGGCATGGCGGGTGGCACCGTTATCGTCGAAGGCAATGCCGGCGAGCGTGCCGGAGACCGGATGCGTCGTGGAACGATCATCGTACGAGGAACCGTCGGACCGGCTGCCGCCTCGCGCATGATGGGAGGCACGCTCCTCACTGAAACGGGATTCGGTGGTCCGCCCGGTCGACTGCTGCGGCGCGGCACTTTGATCGGACCCAAGGTGGAGCGCATGTTGCCAACGTTTGCCGATTGCGGGCGACATGACCTGCGCATCGTGCCCATTCTGAACCGTTACTTTGCCGAAACGCTTGGGCCGCTCGCACCGAAAGCTTTGCCCCCAGTGGTCCGCCGCTTCGTCGGCGACCAGGCAAGTATTGGAAAAGGCGAAATAATCTTGACGGCTTGAGGCAAAAAAACCGTTTGGACGGTTGATCCGTATAGTCATCACGGGGAAGCGGTCGCGGCCGCCCTCCGGACATTGGTGAATGAGGCTCCCGCCCCGCAACTGCATTTCAGGACTTTCACGATGATCAGCTTCGTCATCACGGCTTGCCTGCTTTCGGATCCTGCCATCTGCAAGGATCACAGCTTCCCCTTGAACGAGGAGTATGACCAGACAAGTTGCATGATGCAGGCTCCGCCCTACGTTGCAAAGTGGGCGGATGAACATCCCGCATGGCAGGTGAAGAGCTGGAAATGTTCCTCGAGTTCAGAAAGCGAGACCTGACCCGGACCTATTCCTAACCGGGTGACCGTGTATCGACTTCGCGGCCGCTGATCTCGACGATGAATTTCTGGCGGATGGCGCGAGCGAAGTCCTCGAAACCGGCGGCTGAAAGGACGAAGTGTCCGGGACCACCGACCACGTTCTCCCGGTACCAATCTTCGAGCGACGGGCCCGTATCGCCTTCGAGGATCGGAAGACCGTTGATTGTGACCCCGCTATCGAGCAGCTCCTGTCTTGCAGCTTGAGCGGCCTCATCGGGATTGCAGTTCTCTTTGCCGTCACCGGAAACATCGACGACGATCCGTGTCGTTTCTGCGGGAATCTGCGTAACGACCTTGTCGGCCACCGTGCGCAGCATGTTTGCGACGCACGTGAACTCACCACCTTGCTGAGGCAGTGTCCGCACAATGCGCGCCACCTCGGCCGCATCTTCTGCGCTCGTGATACGCTTCCACGGAATGGCCATGCGGGGCCTGTCCGCCCAGGTAATCATCGAAAAAAGGATTCCACCTTTGGCACCGGCCGTAATGATCTGGATCACCTCAGGGTCCTCAAGGGCCTTGGCGATGCCTTCCATTTGCAGTTTGTAGCGATGGGCATCGACTGAATTCGACACATCGACAGAAACGATGAGAGCAGTATCGACCTCGTCCTGCGCCCAGGCTTTCATGGCTCCAACCGCCGCTGCCAGCGCGGCTGCCACCAAGAGCGCCAGGCCCGCACCAGCCTGCTGCCGGGCCCAGCCCCTCATTCTGCCGATCATATTAAGAACCTCGTTTCGATCCCTCGCGGGCAAGATTAGCAAGGGGTCCCTCCCCCAATCCAGTATGAACTCCATGTAGGATTTTGCTCACCCGGCGCAAGTAAGTCCAAGTTTGTCGTTCGAGTTGTGCTTCAAGCATACTATCGGTCAAATGGTGGCACCTGGCCGGAATGAAGAATTGCCACCAGCGGCTGGGGGGAGCCGCTGGCTGCTGCCTGAAGAAAATGGCGCGGCGGACTTCGGTGATCAGAAGCCGACTGACGCGCCCGTCACAACCCGGAAGTCGGGGTCGGACTGGATGCCGTTGACCTCATCGACAATCGGAATGCCGACCGAAACGAAGCCGGACCATGCTCCCTCGGATATGCGTACGCCCGGCGAAATATAGAGCGTATGTCCGCCCGAATTCGGGTCCTTCTCGCCGTCGATCTCCTGATAGTCGTGCCACTCGCCATTGAGTTCCAATACGAGATCGACGGCGCTATCGTGATCGTGCGGGCCATGGCTGCCGCCCACATGGGCGTGCGGAGCTGCTCCCATTATGCGGTAGGAGGCAGCGATGTTGTAGTAAAGCCGGTCTCCGAGATCGGTGTCGAACTCTCCTGTTCCGACCAAAGTGTAGAGACCGCTGGCATCGAAACTCCAGGCACCGACGCGCTGCGTTAGAGCGAAGCCGAACATGCCGTCCCACGATCCGGAACCCGGAAGGAATTCAGCCTCGAAGTCCTCCCCGTTGCTGTCTTCCACGTCCGTTCGGCCCGTCGGCGCCTTGACGCCGAGCACGAGTGCGGCTTCCGTCCTCGAAGCCGGATCGTTGAAGAACCGCCATTGCGCGAGAGCCGAAATGTCGCCGAAACCGGAGGAATCACCGCGATAGTGTACCTCTGCCGGATCATGATGATCGTGTTTATGACCTTCGCGAATATCGTGTCGGATCACGTAGGGCAAACGCAGCGCGAGCGTGAGATCGTCCGTAAGCCCATACGCGATATTGGCGGACGGGGCGACAATTGAGGCCATGGAATGGGCGTGGCCATCGTGCCCTTCTTCATGGGCATGTTCGGCGGCCTCCCGCAGATCGCTGTCGTTGATGCCGCCAAGACCCGTGTACTCAAACGTCACGCCGACGACAGTCTCACCCTTATCAAGGGTGGTTGCCGAAATGGTGTTGATGGGCCCGGTGCCGGCTGTGTTCCCAGCGCCGCCCGGATGGTGAGCGAGAGCCGATGCCGGTAATGTGAGCGCAGATGCCACCGCAGATACGGTGATAGTGGTCAATGTCTTCATGATGTTTGCCTTTGAATGAGGTCCGATGGGGCGCAGAACCGGCCTAGCAACGCTCCGCGCTTAGTCGATCAACGTCGAGCAAAGGCGGGAGGACCACGGCTCGTTGGTCCGCTGGGGTTGATGTCCTCAAATGTCAGGCGATTGCGGGGTGGCCAAGGCTGAGACTTCCCGATCAGCTGAGTCAGCAGACCGAGCAGAGCCGCTGCGAAAATAAGTGCAAAGCCTGCCGCCAAGACGCACAACGTGCAGTGGGCTTTCGATGTGCCGGGGATGTCATGGTCACCCGTCCCATCGGGGAGGAATGTCTTCACGCCGTCGGCCGTACAGATCACGACCTTGCCGAAGGCTCCGCCGAACATCGGACTGTCGGCACTCTGTGAGGGCGAGCAACAAAAGGCCGACGCAATAATATTGCCGATCAAAGCAACAGTTGCAACCCAACCCAATAGCGCCTTATGCCGTCTCAGCTCCCCCATGGTCCAGCCTTTATAGCCCATCCACCCGGCAGTTGAAGTGGCAGCAAAGCCTCAACAGTTTGTTTTGTGAGTCATAAGGGGCGTTTTCTTAAACCAATATCCACGCTGACATGCCTTTCGTTTTGCTATATCCAATTGGATATAAATCTACTTTTGCACCGGAAGCTCTTTGCGCGATGTCGAACCTCAACTCAGCGTTCTCCGAGGCCCTGCGCCTAATCGCGGGCCTAGACAGCGACCTCATCGAGATCATCGTGCTCTCTCTCTGGGTCAGCCTGTCGGCGCTGGCCATCGCCGCCCTCATTGGACTCCCATTGGGTGCCATTCTGGCAACGGCCCGCTTTCGTGGGCGCTCATTCTTCCTGACCCTCATGCAAGCCCTGATGGGACTGCCACCGGTCGTGGCGGGCCTCGCCGTTTATCTCATACTCTCGAACTCCGGGCCGCTCGGAGTGCTGCAGCTTCTTTACACACCGGCGGCGATGATCGTTGTCCAGGCGCTGCTGATCCTGCCGATCGTGACCTCGCTCACAGCGCAGACACTCGCCGACCTTTCGACCGAATACGACGAGCAGCTCCGCGCGCTTGGCGCCGAACCGCGCACGCGCATGGAAACTCTGCTCTGGGATGCCCGATATTCACTCATCACGGCACTGCTCGCAGGTTTAGGCCGTGCGGTCGCCGAAGTCGGCGGCGTAATGATTGTCGGCGGCAATATCGACCATGTGACGCGGACCATGACGACGACCATCGCTCTCGAGACATCCAAGGGGAACCTGCCTCTGGCCCTCGGCCTCGGCATCATTCTCCTCCTCATTTCGCTTGCAATCACCGCCGCTGCAACAAGCCTGCGTGCAACCGCTCAGCGCTTGGCGTATGCGTGATAGGGGTGGGCTGGATGCTTCAATATAATTTCAACCTGGAGGTCCGCGAAACAGACACGCTGCTCCCTTTGCGTGCGCGGAATATCTCCCTGAGCCGGAGCGGACGGACCCTGCTCAGGGTCGTTGATTTCGACCTCCCCATCGATGGAACGACTGTTATTCTCGGCCATAACGGCGCCGGCAAGACACTCCTTCTCAAAGTGCTGGCAGGCATCGAGCAGCCCGATACCGGAACGGTGACATGGGCGGGCAGCGCTCCCGACCGACGGCGCGCACTGAAACTCGGATACGTGCTCCAGCGGCCGGTACTGCTCCGGCGTTCGGTCTTGGCGAACGTTCAGTACCCGCTCGCCATTGCCGGGTTCGACAGCAGGGAACAGCAATCGCGAGCCATGAGCGAGCTTCGGCGCTGGAAGCTCGATCACCTAGCAACGATTCCTGCGCGCGTACTTTCGGGGGGCGAGCAACGGCGCGTTGCTATCGCGCGTGCTCTCGTCGCACGGCCGCAATGCCTTTTTCTTGACGAACCAGCGGCCAATCTCGATCCGCAATCGACGGCTGCCATTGAAGACATGATCGAGAGCTCAAAACTCGAAGGAATACCCGTGCTGCTCATTACGCATGATCTGCGTCAGGCGCGCCGGCTCGGCGACATTGTGGTGTTTATGTCCGAGGGACACATGTCTGAGCGGACGCCGGCAGATCTTTTCTTTAAGACCCCCAAGAGCGCAGAGGCCAGGGAATTCGTATCGGGTG
>CAZSNH010000073.1:8318-9816 GCA_964607855.1 uncultured Hyphomicrobium sp.
GGTTAGAGACCGTTACTGCGAACCTGTTCCACATTTTGACTGGGGCAGGAACTCGAGTTCCTTCAATTCGCCACGGAAAGCGAACTCGCCGTGATCAACGAAAAGCTCGCTCGTAACCCCGTTGACGTGGAAGCGATAGGTCATCTCGTACGATGGAATGACGTCTTTCTTCGCATCCGCGTTCTCGTAGTAGCTGATCGAGACCGGGAACGAGGGAACCTCCGAGAGCTTGTCGCCATTCCTGACGAGCGCCGGCATCTTCGCCGGCTCTGCGATTGCGAGCTTGCCAAGCGCGGCACTCGTAGAGAAGACCTTTTCCCCGTTCTCCGATCCGTCGTAAAGCTCGGCGACCAGGATTGACTTGCCCGCACGCGCTGCCTCAATGAGTGCCATCGAGTGCTGCACCGGAAAATAGACCCCGGCAGAGAGCGTGGCCGATTTCCGCGCTGGCTTGGTGAGTTTAACCGTGACGGCAGAATTGAGGTCTGCCCGGGTTGCGTCGCCCTGAGACTGCTCGGCTACGGCTTCGTTCTGATAGTTCGTCGTTGAAAATCTCAGCCGGCGCCCCACGATGTCTTCCCAGCTCGAGGTACGCATATCGGTAGTCTGTGACTGGCCATCTGTACTCGTCGATCGCGTCACGAACCGCATGTTCTGCGTATAGCCCTCGCAGTTGCTCCCCGTGATCTCGTAAACCAGGCGGCCATTAAGATCAGCAACGCCTGCCCCTGGCAACGTCTTGGCAAGCGTTAAATCGTAGATGGCCCGATGCGGAACAAAGTTGATCCGGCCCGCCGGCTCGGCGGGCGCTGCGGCGGCAAAGGCGACAGAGAATGAAAGTGCGGCGAATAAGCGTGCGCAGTGCGCCATGACCAAACTGTCTTTCTATCGAGCCGTTCAACGACGTTAACCTGAGATTGCGCCCGAGGTGCGGCGTCCAGCCGGTCACGTCGCTTCCTTATCCCGGCTTTTCTGCGGAATTACCATATGAATTGTGCAGGAGCGTTGAAAAGAGCGCAACCTTCAAGTGGGAATGGCGTAATCTCGGGCCGCACCGCTCATCCAAACGGCTCACGCAAGCTTTCCTCCGGATACCTTTTCGCAATGATAGACCGCAAGTCCTTCCTTCGTCCGATTGCTCATCGCGGGCTCCATCATGCGGAAGCCGGCATCATTGAGAATACGGAGGCGGCATTCGCGGCGGCGATCGCCAAGTCTTATGGGATCGAATGCGATCTCAGACCTTCAGCAGACGGCCTGCCCGTCGTCTTCCATGACGAGACGCTCGATCGGCTGACCGAGAGCAGCGGGCCTGTTTCGCGGCTCGATGCGAAGGATCTCGTGCGTGTCCAATTCAAGTGTTCGAGTGCACGCATTCTGACCTTCTCCCACTTCCTCGAACTCATCCATGGGCGCGTGCCGCTCCTCGTCGAGGTCAAGGGCGAGTGGGATCCGCCGGACCAGCGATTCATTCGCAAGATTGCCGAACTCGCCCTCG
>CAZSNH010000074.1:0-7107 GCA_964607855.1 uncultured Hyphomicrobium sp.
CGAGGCGGGGCGTTGCCATTGAAAGGGTTGAGCCGCATTGAGGACAAAACGTGGTGGTGACCGTATTTCCGCTGTCGGCCTTATAGGTGAATGTCTTGGTCGTGCCGCTGAGTTTCACGTCCCCCTCGAGAAAGCCGGCAGCCGTCATGGAGCCTGCGCCCGTCGATTTCTGACACATGAGGCAATGGCACTTAGCAACCAGTGCCGGCTCGCGGGGCACCTCGTAGGTCACGCCTCCGCATTGGCAACTTCCCTTTCGCCGATCTCCTGTCATGGTGGCGAACTCCTTCGGTATCCGGGGGGCGACGAGACCTTTCCGGACTATCCGTCAAAGAATGTCTCTTCGCAAGAGATAGCAGGAATGAGGTGGCTTATCTCGACGCTCCGTCTTTTGGCGCGTCTGCCGGACTGGCGGGAGCGGGTTGAGGCACTCCGTCGGCAGTTGGAGGCTCGGCCAAGACATTCTTTGGCGCCTCGATAGCGATGTCGGCTGGATAAAAATAAGATTCCTGGAAGATGGGCTTGTCGAGCTTGTCAGGCTTAGCGAAAAGACTGCGCGCGGGAAGTCCGCTCTCGGCATCGATATAGACCATGCGCACGGCATCGTTACGCAAGATCTCATTGATGTTGGTCCCTTCGGGAAGCTTCACCCCTTCGGGGAGCACCGGCTTGCTTTTATAGCCGCGCTGTGCCCGGCCCTCGTAGGTTTCGACGCCCATGCAATCAAAAGCGCCAACGCTTTTTGCAAGTGCGCCGGTAGCTGTCTTCATCTGCTGCGTGAGGTACTGCACCTCCTCGAATGGGACCTCCTGCCAGCCCGAGCCAGCATTGGCCCAAGCCTTATCCGACATAAGAATCGTCTCGAGTGGCGTATCCGGATCCGACGCGAGCACGGCCACCTGCCGCATCTTATCGGGCAGGATGTAATCGGTCGTGAGCTTCATTGGACCGTTTTCGGTGATTACGTTACTGACGACACGGAAGGACTTAAGTTGGCTTTGCTTCTTGACCGCTTCCAGTACCTCTGCCGAGCAATCTGCGCGGGCAGGAGCGAAGCCCGCAGCAACCGTCAAGCTGAAGCTGGCAACCGAGAGCACGAGGTGTCGTAACATAGTCAGGGGGCTCCAGTTTGGTTTCGGGGGCGCTCGCCTTAGCAAGCTCGCGGCCCATTCACATTGATTACCGCTTCTGCGCAGCGTCTGCGGGGTCGGCTGCCGCCGGGCGTTCAATGAGCGCTTGCGTGGGCGCCATAGGCGCTTCGATGACGATGTCCTCAGGATAGGAGTACGCGATCCGGAGAACAGGCGGTGCATCCCCCTTCACAGGTGAAACGATATTATAGGCCGGCAGTCCCGAGGCCTGATCGACGTAGACGGTGGTCTCAAGTTCGGTCCCGTCCTCGCCTTTACCGGGAGCCCCCTTGTAGCCCTGATACTCCTTGCCCTCAAAAGTCACCTTGCCGAGACAGGCGAAGTCGGCACCGACCTTCTGCGGCTTCATCATTTCGGCCACATCGAGGCTCATGACCTTTGCGATATTGGGCTTGATCTCATCCCAACCCATGCCGTTGTTGCTCCACGCATAGGCACCGATCACGATTGTTTCGGCGAGTCCTTCCTCGGCAGTGGATTTCACGCGCGAGTAGACCTTGTCAGGGCGCACGGCATCAATTGTGCGCTCGACCATGCCAGCCATTCCGCCTTGGATCGGGTTTGCAATGACGGTGCGTAGCTTGGGGATGCTGGCCTGCTTGATGAAGGCAGCTTCGAGCTCGCCCCTGCACTTGTCGTCGGCCCACGACGCGCCTGCACCAGCTACGAGACCAACCAAAAATGCGACTCTTCTCATGGAGTTCTGACCCCTTTTGGACGCGTTATTGTCAGGCCCTTATACGCAAGGAATTGGGCGAGGCGATCTTAAAGTTCGGAAAGGTTTTAAAACCACTCGTGCCTGGCGCCAACGGAATCTGTTTTTGCCGCTCCTTCGGTAAGTTAACGGCAGGGATCGGGACGTTCCGAGGGCGGAGTGAGGATCACGTAATCAGCCGCTGGCCTACCCTCGGGATCCCGCGGGATATAGGCCTCGAGGTCGGTTTTATCTTTTTCGACCTCAACAAGCATGATCGAGGCCGTTTTCTTCCCCACCCCGCGCTTCGCGAGATACCACGGCACGCCGCGGTCCCTCCGCACGTGGACATTGCCGGCAAAGAGCACCGCGCTTCCATGCCGCCCCACGGCTTCGGCCAGCCGATCGGCCATAAAGGCGTCGCGGTAGCGTTGAGCTGCGAACATGTTTCCAATGCTCGGCATATTGGGAGCGGACTGCTGACAATGGGCTTCGGCGATCTCTTTGCGTGAAGCCTCCTCCAGCTTTTCGCCGAGAGGTTCGTCGAGTTTCAATAGATTGACATCCGCTTTGGAGAGCGAGGCCAAGCCATTCGTGGCAACCGCTTTAATAACGTCGCGGCTGGGGTCACCCGCATAGACAGGCTTGCGAGACAGAAGCACGGCTCGCAGAAGCGGATCGTAGTTGTATTTCGACCAAGCCGACTTTTCCCACTCGAGCGCAGACATCACTTCCGAGAGCGAGGTCTCGTTGAAACCTGTGAGGCCCACGTTCTTTATCTTGTCGAGGCCGTGCGTCTGATCGGCGCGGATCTGCTCCATGACGATGGAAGCGTACGTTGCGAGTGCCATGCGAGAGCGTAATTCGTGGTGGGCGGGATTGTCGTGCACTTCGCCGATCAACACGCTGCCGCCCTCGACGACTGCGGTCTGGATATCGTCGCGCATGGCCATCCAGGGATCACCCTTGCACTCAGGCTTGCCCCGCGGTTCCATTGGCGGACCAGTGCGAATGATCCTCCCGCACAAAGCGTGCCCGCAGGTCTGGCCCCATTTGTCCAGCATTCTGAGGAATGGACCGCGTTCATAGGTGCACGTCTTTACGGTATCCGCCGCAAGGGCGGAGGAGCAGACGAGACTTAAGAGAAATGTCGCGATCAAGCGGCGCACCAAAGGCAGCTCCATACTGTGATGAGAATTAGCTCAGCGCTCGGGCTGGAGTGCGGCCCCCTTTTGGGCTCGCATCAAATTGCAGAAGCGGCGGAAGAGGTAATGGCTGTCCTGCGGCCCGGGCGAGGCTTCAGGGTGATGTTGAACCGAAAAGACGGGCTTGCCTTCAAGGGCTATTCCGCAATTCGTGCCGTCAAAAAGCGATACATGCGTTTCCTTGACACCTTTGGGTAGCGTATGCCGATCGACCGTGAAACCGTGGTTCATGGAGACGATCTCGACCTTGCCGGTTGTGAAATCCTTCACCGGGTGATTGGCGCCATGGTGGCCTTGATGCATTTTCTTGGTGGTAGCCCCGAGCGCGAGACCGAGCATCTGATGACCGAGGCAGATCCCGAAGAGGGGAAGCCCGCTCGACACCAGTTTCTTGATTTCGGGAACCGCGTATCTACCAGTTGCTGCGGGATCACCCGGACCATTTGACAAGAACACGCCATCAGGTTTGCGCGCCAGAATGTCTTCCGCCGAAGTCGTAGCGGTGACGACTGTAACCCGGCAGCCTGCGCTCGCGAGACAACGAAGAATATTTCTCTTAAGGCCGTAATCGATGGCGACGACATGGAACTCGGGATTGGCGTTTCGCCCGTAACCCTTGTTCCACTCCCAGCGCGTCTCGTCCCAATCGTAGGTCTGACCGCTCGTCACCTCTGGAACGAGATCCAGCCCCAGCAATCCTGGCCATGCCTTGGCCTCAGCCTTGAGTTTCTCAAGGTCGAAGTGACCGGTGGGCTCATGCGCGATCACCGCATTCGGCATGCCTTTTTCGCGAATGCGTGCCGTAAGCGCACGCGTATCGACGCCAGCAATGGCAATGATGCCGCGCTGCTTCAGCCACTGATCGAAGTGTTCGAGAGCGCGGTAATTGGAGGGCTCAGTAATGCTCGCCCTCAGCACGCAACCCCTCACTCCTGAGCGCGATGCCAGGTTAGATGTCTCGGTGTCCTCGGTATTGGTGCCGATGTTACCGATGTGGGGAAATGTGAAGGTAATGATCTGACCGGCATATGAGGGATCGGTGAGGATCTCCTGGTACCCCGTCATAGCGGTATTGAAGCAGACCTCTCCCACCGCCGATCCGGTGGCGCCGAGTCCAAGCCCTGAAATGATAAGTCCATCGTCCAAAACAAGGCGCGCGGTTTGCGGAATATCGGTCCAGGGCGCGGGGCGCGTCATGTCCGGTTCAGGTCCTTTCGCGTCTTTACCGTACGCATCCTTCCAGAAAGTGCCTCGTGGTGGGGGGCGCGAGGCCAAGCGTAGCGGGATCAATTTCGGGCCGGAACCTAGGGGAAGCCCCCCTCAGCGTCAATGAAATGCAGCCTATTGTGTTTGCCACACTCCTGCGACAGCTCGCAGCGGCTTGCCCCGAGGTTACATCATCAGTACATCAAGTCACGAATTTCAACCGAGGAACTATCCATGCGCGAGCGCATCAATGCCGATATCAAACAGGCTCTCAAGCAGGGAGAGAAGGAGAAAGTCGCCGTCCTGCGTCTCATGAACGCTGCTATTCAGTCGGCCGATATCGAACTCGAGACGAAGGGAAAACCAAGGCTCGAGGGAGCCGAACTCGTGGCTGTGCTGCAGAGGATGGTCAAACAGCGGCGCGATTCGATCGAGCAGTTCAACAAGGGCGGCCGCCCGGACCTCTCTGCTAAGGAGCTAGCAGAGATCGCGATCATCGAGGCCTACCTCCCCAAACAAATGGACGAGGCGGCCATCCAAACGGCCATCGAAACCGCAATTCGCGAAACAGGCGCCCAGGGTGCCAAGGATATGGGCAAGGTGATGGGTGTCCTGAAGCAGCGCTATGCCGGTCAGATGGATTTTGCAAAGGCGAGCGCGGCGACAAAAGCTTTGCTCAAATAAGACCTCACTTGGGTCACTATTATTCGGTGGAAATTGGTCTAATTACCTGTTGACAGACTTCTCGATGGCGAGGCGATTCGTTATGATGCCGCCGATGCCAAAACCATTCCGCCCGCTCACAATTTCGGAATTTGCGCGCGAAGTCGGGGCCTTTCCCTGGCAAAGGCGCGTGTGGCGCATCGATGTCCATCACTCCGTCGTCCCTTCGATTGCCAGTTACGAGGGCCTTGCCTCAATTGAAGCAATCTGGCAGCGCGATCTCGAATATCGCCATTTCGAGGATATCGCGCAGCACATTTCCATTGCGCCCGACGGCACGATCTGGACGGGCCGGGATTGGAACCGGACACCGGCCAGCATAGGCCGGCGCATGAACCTCGGCGCGTTCATGATTGAGCTCATTGGAAATTTTGATAACGGTCGCGATGTCCTCCGTGGAGCGCAGCTCTCAGCCCTCGTAGGGGCGATCGACATCGTGCAAATCCAGTTTTCGCTTCCCGTGCAGGCCCTTCTCTTCCATCGGGATGTGCCACAAGCTGAATGCACGTCTCCCGGCTCGGGTATTGTGAAGGCAGATATCTTGAAGTCGGTGCGCGCTCTGCGCTCTGGCGAGTTTAGGGCCACTGGCTCGAGCCTTCATTGAGCATCCCGCGGCATTGTGGATTAAGCTCACAGACCATTATTGAACGGCGTCCATACATCGCCCGGCGCGCGAATCACTTAAGGCTCAATTGAACCGCTGAGACCCCGGTGAGAGATGCGCTTTCCGCCTCATATTCTGGACGAGATCCGTGCCCGGCTGCCCGTCAGCCAAGTCGTGGGCCGAAAGGTGGCGCTCAAGAAGAAGGGGAGAGAGTTCTCCGGCCTTTCTCCTTTTAAGGTGGAGAAGACACCATCGTTTTTCGTCAATGACCAAAAGGGGTTCTATCACTGTTTCGCCTCGGGCGAGCATGGAGACATCTTCACCTTCCTCATGAAGACCGAGGGCCTCTCCTTCCCCGAAGCCATCGAAAGGCTCGCTGCGGAGGCTGGTGTCGCTCTACCCAAGCCAAATGCCAGGGGCCAGGAGCGCGAGGACGAACGCCAGCGCCTCTACAATCTCCTCGAAGCCTCGGCAAAATTCTTCGAGCAGCAGCTCGCGGGTCTCCCGGGGCGCGAGGCGCGCGCCTACATCGCCAAGCGCGGACTTGCCACGGAAACCGAGCGCACGTTTCGCCTCGGCTATTCGCCCAATTCCAAACATGCCCTAAGGGATCATCTGGCGAAAGCTGGCTTCACCGCAGACGAAATGGTGCTGTCCGGCATGCTTATCGGAGGCGACGACATTCCGGTTGCCTATGATCGCTTCCGGCATCGCGTGATGTTCCCTATCCAGGATGGCAAAGGCCGCGTTATCGCCTTTGGAGGCCGCGCCCTCGATTCGGACGCACCGGCCAAATATGTGAACTCGCCCGAGACGCCGCTCTTTCACAAAGGTCACGTTCTCTTCAACGCCCATCGCGCGCGGCCCGCGTCCCACGAGAAAGGCCGCATAATCGCTGTCGAAGGCTACATGGATGCGGTGAGTCTCGCCGAGGCCGGCATCATGGAAACGGTGGCGCCACTTGGCACCGCGCTCACTGAAGACCAGCTGAAGCTGCTCTGGCGGTTGGCCGCCGAGCCCATCCTCTGTTTCGATGGTGACAGCGCCGGGCGAAAGGCGGCCTTCCGGGCCGTCGACATCGCGCTTCCGCACTTGAAGCCCGGGGTTAGTCTGACGTTCGCTTTTCTCCCCGACGGGCTCGATCCCGATGATCTCGTCCGCCAACAGGGTCGCGAGGGCATCGAAGCGGTGCTGGGACGAGCCAAACCTCTCGTCGAGGTCTTATTCGAGCGCGAATGGGGACAGGGGGACTGGGTGACACCTGAGCGGCGAGCCCGGCTCGAGCAGCAATTCCGCCTTTTGACGTCCCGCATCGACGATCCCTCGGTTCGCCAGCACTACGAGCGCGACATCCGCCAAAGGCTGAGGGCCGCATGGGGGCCTTTCTCCCAGGGGCCCACCGATGCCAAAGCTGCCCGTCACGTAGGAGCGGCGGCCCCATGGTCCTCACGGGCGCCGACGCGCGTGGGTTCCGGTGTCGTCGGGCGGGGTCGCCCTCAGGACACCTCCCGGATGCCGCTCGCT
>CAZSNH010000074.1:7117-9761 GCA_964607855.1 uncultured Hyphomicrobium sp.
CTCGCTGCCCAACTCCGAGCCAATGGGCCTACGGGGAGCCTAAGAAGCAGCCGATTGGTCGCAGGCGATACCAGTCCGCCACCTCGAGAAGCCCTTCTGCTGATGGCTGCCATCAACCATCCCTGGCTGGCCGAGGAGTATGCGGAGACGCTTTCCCGGCTCGAATTGACCCACCCTGCGCTTTCCCGGCTACGCGACGGCATCCTTTCCGTGCAGGCCATTGATAATTTACTTGACAGCGAGGGGTTGCGTACCCAACTGACCGGGTTGGGCCTCGGTAAGGTTTTGGACCTCGCCGAGCGCTCGTTGACGCATAAATGCGACAAGTTCTCTGAGCCCCGGACCGAGCGGGCCGAGGTGGAAGCTGGCTGGCGCCACGCCCTCGCGCTCCATGAACGGCAAGTCGGGCTTAAACGGTCGCTCGAAGCCGCTGAACGGGCCTGGCATGAGGATCACAGCGAGGAAGCTTTCCTACGCATCCGTGAGCTTCAGGGCCAACTTGGGGAATTGGCGGGATCTGGAACAGATCCTGCAGCGTCCGACGAATTGCAGATCGGTTGACGAGCACGACGATATCCATTGGCGCTAGCAAAAACGGTTTACGAGAATGGCTAAAGAGAAAGCTGAGGAGCAAACAGCAACGGCTGAGGCGCCTGAGCGCGACAGTCCCCTCCTCGATCTCTCGGATTCCGCGGTCAAAAAGCTGCTCAAGGCGGCGAAAGCCCGCGGTTATGTGACTTATGACCAGTTAAATTCCGTCTTGCCCTCGGAGGAAGTGACCTCGGAGCAGATCGAGGACACGATGGCAATGCTCTCGGATATGGGCATTAACGTTGTCGAGACGGAAGAAGGCGAGGAAGGCGCCGAGGCCGGCGCCGAAGAGCTTGGCGACGACGAAGAAGGACGCGCCCTTACCTCGACCTCGACAGCGCTTGCAAAAACCGAGACCAAAGCCGAGCCCGCCGAACGCACTGACGATCCTGTTCGCATGTACCTGCGCGAGATGGGCTCGGTGGAGCTCTTGTCCCGCGAAGGCGAAATTGCCATCGCCAAGCGCATCGAGGCAGGCCGCGAGGCGATGATCGCCGGCCTGTGCGAGAGCCCGCTCACTTTCCAGGCCATCATCATCTGGCGCGACGAGCTCAACGAAGGGAAAATCCTGCTTCGCGACATCATCGATCTCGAGGCCACCTATGAAGGCCCCGAGGCCAAGATGCCTCCGCCATCCATCCCTGGCGAAGGTGGCGTTCCCGCGGGTGTTGCTGGCGCCGGAGGCGATGAGATGCCCGCCGAAGGCGAGATCGAGGACGAGGATGATTTCGAAAACGCCATGAGCCTCGCGGCCATGGAGGCCGAGTTGAAGCCCAAGGTTCTCGAAACATTCGAGAACATCGCCGCCACTTACAAGAAACTCCGCAAACAGCACGACAAGAAGCTCGAGCAGCAGGTCGCCGGCGAGCAGGGCACCCGCCAGCAACAGAAGGCCTACGACAAGCTGCGCGATGAGATCATCGGGCATGTGAAGAGCCTCTCCCTCAACAACAACCGTATCGAGAGCCTGGTTGAGCAACTCTACTCGATCAACAAACGCCTCGTCGGCCTTGAGGGCCGTCTGATGCGCCTTGCCGACAGTTACGGCGTGCCGCGCCAGGATTTCATCGGCGAGTACTTCGGCAACGAGATCGACCAGACGTGGCTCGAGCGCATGGCAGCCAAGGGCCGCAAGTGGGGTCAGTTCATCAAGCACGAGAAGAAACAGATTGAGGAGATCCGCGGCGAGATCCACAATCTTGCGACCGAGACCGGCCTCGAGATTCCCGAATTCCGCCGCATCGTCAAAGCCGTGCAAAAGGGCGAACGCGAAGCCCGCCAGGCCAAGAAGGAGATGGTGGAAGCGAACCTCCGTCTCGTCATCTCGATTGCCAAGAAGTACACGAACCGGGGCCTGCAGTTCCTCGATCTCATCCAGGAAGGCAACATCGGTCTCATGAAGGCGGTCGACAAGTTTGAGTACCGGCGCGGCTACAAGTTCTCGACCTATGCCACATGGTGGATCCGTCAGGCCATCACCCGCTCCATCGCCGATCAGGCGCGCACGATCCGCATCCCCGTCCACATGATCGAAACGATCAACAAGATCGTGCGCACGAGTCGACAGATGCTGCACGAGATCGGCCGCGAGCCGACGCCGGAGGAGCTGGCCGAAAAGCTCGCGATGCCGCTCGAGAAGGTGCGCAAGGTGCTGAAGATCGCCAAGGAGCCGATCTCACTCGAGACGCCGATCGGCGACGAGGAGGATAGCCACCTCGGCGACTTCATCGAGGATAGGAACGCCGTGCTCCCCATCGATGCCGCGATCCAGTCGAACCTGCGCGAGACCACAACGCGCGTTTTGGCATCGCTGACGCCGCGCGAGGAGCGCGTCCTTCGCATGCGTTTCGGCATCGGCATGAACACCGACCATACGCTCGAGGAAGTGGGTCAGCAGTTTTCGGTCACCCGCGAGCGCATTCGCCAGATCGAAGCCAAGGCGTTAAGGAAGCTCAAGCACCCCTCCCGGAGCCGCAAGCTCAGGAGTTTCCTCGATAACTAGAGCATTTTCTGACCTCACGGAGTCGGTTTGGGGATTCCCACGGCGGGGCAA
>CAZSNH010000075.1:0-9677 GCA_964607855.1 uncultured Hyphomicrobium sp.
CAAACGCGGCGAGCCGGTCAAAGATCCGGACAAGATGATCACGATGCGGGTTGCGGCAGACATCAATGAATCCTGACCCGCGTCAAACTCTCGTGAGTGGATGTCGTGCCAGATCGCCTGCGTTACTCATTGACATTCGTTGCAGGACTGATGGGCGCCGTCGCCGTCGCGATCGCAGCCCTGGCTGCTCATCAAGCAGATAGCGCCGCACTTGCCACTGCCGCGACCATGATGCTCATTCATGCCGCGGCGGCCATAGCCTTGCTTGCCGTGTCTGCGTCCGGCTGTTTTCCGGCTCGTTGGTGCTCCACGGCCGGGCTAATGCTCTTTGGGGCCGGCCTCTTTGGCGGCGACATCGCGCTCAACACGCTTGTCGGCAGCCACTTGTTTCCCTTTGCCGCACCGGCAGGGGGCATGCTCATTATTGTGGGCTGGCTTTTTTCGGCGATGACGGCTCTCGCGGAGTTGCGCAGCGCCCGGCGGTAATCCCGATCTACCTCACGGACTACCCCGGGTCGCCCTTTCGGAAGCGCACTGCTTCAAGGCGCAACCTACTTCTTCTTCGTTCCGGCGTCCTTCTTCGGTTTGCGCTTTTCTTTTTGTGCTCTCTGACCCTTGGCCATTGGTGCCTCCAATCGATTGTCCGGGGGTGGCGCCCCAGTTCGCACGCACGACACTGATTCTAAAGACTGCCCCGCGTCAGCCGGTCTTTCAAGGGGAGGAGGAGAAGGCTTACCCAGGCCAGAAAAGGGACGTCCGTGCTTCCATGGACGACGGATGATTGCACCCAAAAAGGCGGCTTGCCGGCAACAGCTTGCAATCATCAGACTTCCAGTGCTACCCGCCAGTGCATCATCGCTTTTCAAGAGCCCCTGTTTGCGCACAGATCTTTTCGACTATGAGCTTCCTGAGGAATGCATCGCGCTGCGTCCGGCAAATCCGCGCGACAGCGCCCGCTTGCTCGTCGTGAAGCCAGGCGAGCCCTTCGGGGATCAAGTCGTCACCGATCTCCCGCAGTTCCTTCGGGCGGGCGACATCCTCGCTATCAATAATACGAAAGTCATATCGGCGGCGCTTTCGGGAAAGCGCATGAGAGGTGAACTGATCGCCAGCGTTTCCTTCAATCTGCTGCGCCGTTTGAACGCGAACCGTTGGAGGGCACTGGCGCGGCCGGCAAAAAAACTCGAAATCGGCGACAGCATCGTATTTGGCCACGAGAGCAACGTCTGCCTCCTTGGATCTCTTTTTGCGACCATCTCGGGCAAGGGAGGGGACGGAGAGGTCGAGCTCACGTTTGACCTGTCGGGTCCGGACCTCGATCAGGCGCTGGAGGCCGTCGGAGACATGCCTCTACCTCCCTATATTGCTGGAAAGCGCCCGCCTGACGCGGCTGATCGAAAGACGTATCAAACGATTTTTGCGGTCGAGGACGGAGCCGTCGCGGCACCGACTGCTGGCCTGCATTTCACGCCGCAGCTCGTGGAATGTTTGCAAAGCAGAGGCGTGAAGCTCGAATTCATCACGTTGCACGTGGGCGCTGGAACATTTCTGCCAGTCAAGACCGATGATACGCGCGATCACAAAATGCATGCGGAACAGGGTGTGATTTCTCCCGAGGCGGCAGCGGCCCTCAATGCGGCGCGCGCCAAGGGCGGGCGTATCGTTGCCGTCGGGACCACGTCGCTGCGCCTCCTCGAAAGTGCAGCCTCCGACGATGGTGAGATCAGGCCGTTCAGAGGCGAAACTGGCATATTCATTACGCCCGGATATACCTTCAAGGCTGCTGACATCCTCATCACCAATTTCCATTTGCCCCGCTCGACGTTGCTCATGCTGGTTTCCGCCTTCTCGGGAATGGAAACCATTCGCAAGGCTTACCAGCACGCACTTGCGGCAGGCTATCGATTCTACTCATACGGCGATGCGTGCCTGCTCTTTCCCGAACGGCCGCGCTCTGCCACATAGGATGATATGCGAAACGATCCCCTCCCCTTTGGCTACCGGCTCATCAAGCAGGACGGACGTGCCCGGCTCGGCGAAATCTCGATGCCACGCGGCCTCGTTCGGACGCCGGCCTTCATGCCGGTCGGGACGGTGGCAACCGTTAAGGCGCTCTACCCGGAGCAGGTGAAAGCCGCCGGTGCCGACATAATTCTTGGCAATACCTACCATTTGATGCTGCGCCCCACGGCGGAGCGTATCGCCCGGCTCGGCGGGCTCCACAAGTTCATGCGCTGGGAGGGGCCAATTCTGACGGATTCGGGAGGCTTTCAAGTGATGAGCCTCGCCAAGATCCGCAGCATCACGGAAGAGGGTGTGCAGTTTCAAAGTCACATCGATGGCTCGCGCCACTTGCTCACACCCGAGCGATCGATCGAGATCCAGTGTCTGCTCGGGGCCGACATTCAGATGCAGTTCGACGAGTGCATCGAGCTTCCCGCCGAGCCGAAGGATATTGAACGAGCGATGGAGCTGTCGCTGCGCTGGGCCGAGCGGTCGAAGCGGGCCTTCGAAGCCCAAATCGAAGCCGGAGGCGCCAAGCCCGGACAGGCACTGTTTGCAATTGTGCAAGGGGGCGTCGATCCAGCGCTGCGCCAGAAATCGGCGCGCGAGCTGGTCGGCATGGATTTTCCGGGTTACGCGGTGGGTGGGCTTGCCGTCGGCGAAGGCCACGACGTGATGCTTTCGACGCTCGATGAAACACTTCCAATATTGCCGGCAGGGAGGCCGCGCTATCTCATGGGCGTGGGGACGCCTGAGGACATAATAGAAAGCGTGCGCCGCGGCATCGATATGTTCGATTGCGTGTTGCCGACGCGAAACGGCCGTCACGGCATGGCCTTCACGTGGGAAGGCCGCCTCAATCTCCATAATGCCAAGTATGCCGAGGACTTGCGGCCACTCGATTCCGAAAGCACGTGCCCGGCGGCACGAGATTATTCGCGGGCTTATCTCAACCACCTGGTAAAGTCCGGCGAATATCTGGGGGCCATGATCCTTTCGTGGGTCAACACGTGCTTCTATCAAGATCTGATGGCACGCATGCGGGCGGCCATTGCCGAAGGGCGCTTCGAAGACTGGGCCGTTGAGACGAAAGCGCGACTGGCCGGCAAGTCCGCCTGATCAGGGCTGTCGCTTCGCCGCCCGCTGCTGGAGATGCACGATCCTCTCTCGGTGTATCAGGTAAATTCCAGATGCCACCACGATCGCGGCTCCCACCATGGTCCAGGCATCAGGCACGTCTCCGAAAACAAGGTAGCCGAGCGCCACCATGGTCAGGATCTGCGTGTAGAGAAATGGGGCAACACTCGACGCGGGTGCGCGCCGATAGGCATGCAGGAACACATAGTGCCCGAGGCCTCCCAAGATGCCGAGGGAAAGCAACATTAGCCAGGTCGGCGCGTCCGAGGGCCAAACCCAATTCTCAATGGCAATAGGCGCCCCCAGAAAGGTCCCCACAAACATCGAGTAGAACAAGGTAACGAGAGGTGGATCGCGACCGCCGATGTGGCGTGTGAGCAGCATGAAGAGCGCGTAGGCAAGCATTGCCAATAGCGCATAGATAACCGCGAAGCTAATGCCTTCTGAGGAGGGGTGAACGGCAATCAGTACGCCGCCAAATCCGGCAAGGACTGCCACCATGCGCCGCCAGCCGACCCACTCTCCGAGCAGGGGGCCGGCAAGAAGCGCGACGACGAGGGGTGCCAGAAAGACTATGGTGACCGTCTGGTCGAGGCGTAGCTCCTGCAGGGCGAGAAAGTTGAAAACGGTGGTGGCTGCCATCAGGCCCGAGCGGATGAGCTGCCATCCCATCTCGGTCGAGCGGAACATTTCCCTGAGGCTCATGACGCCAAGAGTGGGAATGATCACGATAAGTCCGATGAATTGAACGAGAAAGCGCGCCCAGGCAACTACCGAGACCGGCAAACCCATTCGCGTTGTCAGCACTTTTGCGGTTGTGTCGAGGCAGGAGAACAGTGCCACTGCAAGGCACATGAGAGCGATGGCCAGGAAGCGTTCCGATGAAGCGTGATGGGTGGAACTGGACTGCAGGGCCGCTTCCTTTCAGGATCGGAACGCTTTTTGGATGTGCAGGCTGAGCCCACCAGATAGCCGAATTTCACGTTGGAGGTCAGGTGTCATTATTACAAGTCTGCTGCTCTCGGCCGAGAATGGATTCCTGGCTACTTGGTGGGCGTTTTTTTTAGTCTTCCGACCTGCGGCGCAGGCCGCCTTGCCATCCCCCCAAATCCCTTGTATCTGCCGCGCGTGAGGGCCGGTAGCTCAGCGGTAGAGCACGTGACTTTTAATCATGGGGTCGAGGGTTCGATTCCCTCCCGGCTCACCAAGACTTTCAGTAACTTGCTGCAAGTGTGCGGCAGGGGCGACCAACGTGGAGGCCGTCGTGCCGAATAGCGCAAAGAATTGGATCGTTGAAACGGATTGGCTGGCATCGCATCTCGATGCACCGGATTTGGTGATCTTCGACGGATCCTGGCATTTGCCGACAACTGGCCGCGATGCGAAGGCCGAATATCTTGCCGAGCACATCCCCGGGGCACTCTTTTTCGATATCGACGATCTCTCGGACGAGAAGTCCGATCTGCCTCACATGTTGCCTTCGACGGTGAAGTTCGCTTCGCGTATGAAGAAGATGGGGGTTGGCGACGGCAAGCGGATCGTCGTTTACGACTCGTTGGGCCTGTTCTCTGCAGCACGCGTTTGGTGGACTTTCCGGGCCATGGGCCATCAGGATGTCGCCGTCTTGAATGGCGGCTTGAAGAAGTGGAAGGCCGAGGGGCGTCCCCTCGAGGAGGGATTGCCGCCGCAGCGCACGGCCCGGCATTTTACTCCACTTCAGAACAGCGAATTGATCCGCGACCTCGGCGACATGAAGGAATACGTTGCAAAAGGTAACATGCAGATTGTGGATGCTCGCCCCGCCGGCCGCTTCGAGGGCACCGATCCCGAGCCGCGCCCGGGGCTGCGACAGGGGCACATTCCGGGCTCGAAGAATGTGCCTTCGGCACTCATTCTCAATGCGGACGGCACGATCAAATCCAAGGAAGAGCTGGAAAAGTTATTCCGGGCCGCGGGCATCAATCCGCAAGAACCCGTCGTGACGACATGCGGCTCCGGTGTCACGGCCTCGATGTTATCGCTCGCGCTCGCCGTGATCGGTCAGACCAATGCTGCCGTGTATGATGGATCATGGGCCGAATGGGGCAAAGACAACGGGCTGCCGATTGAAACCGGCAAGGCAAAACAGCCGAGCGCAGTGTTACGAGTGCTTTAGTCTGAGGATTGGAGCACATGACATGGTTAGGCGTTGGGAAAATATTGGTAGAGCCAGGTTTCCGTCAGCGCCCGGTCGCCCCGCTTCAAATAGGCTCGCAGATCGACGGGGTCATAGCCGATTGCCTCAAGGTCGAAAAAGGCCCTCCAGCGTTCCCGCTGATCGACGACGGGGTGGGTATACATATTGCTCAACACGCCGCGAGAAGCAGTTACCGAGATTTCGACGCCGTCATCCCGACCGAGTCCGGCAAAGACCGGCCCTTGGAAGTCGATGACAAACTTGCGCACCCCAAGGGGGCGCTTCTGTCCAGGACGGCCGCCGATCCCGGTCCAGGTTGCCGTCGCGCGACCTAATGTTTCTGGGAAAGGGATGTCGTCGAGCCAGGTAAGCCGGTACGCGAAATGGCGATGCTCGCCGGCACGCATCTGGTTCTTCGGACACCAATAGGCGACGATGTTGTCGTTCGTTTCATCGTCGGTCGGGATCTCAACTAAGTGCACAGCTCCTTCGCCCCAGGCCCCTAGCGGCTCCACCCAAACCGAGGGACGGCGCTCATAGAAAACGCCGTCGTCGAGATAGTGAACGAAGTCCCGATCGCGCTGAAGCAGACCAAAGCCTTTGGGATCGCGATCGACAAAGGTATTCGTCATGACGCGCGGCGGATTGGTAATGGGCCGCCAGACGCGTTCATTTGAGCCCGTGAGGATTGCGAGCCCGTCGCTGTCGTGAATTTCCGGCCGCCAATCGGCGGCTTTCTCGCGATTGGCTTCGCCATACCAAAACATGCTTGAAAATGGAGCGATGCCGAGACGTTCGATATCCTTGCGGGCGTAGAGATCGCAGTCGATTTGCATCGTGACGCGATGGACATCGCGCTCATCGGTCGTTCGCCTGATGCTGAAGCGGTAACTGCCTGTTATACTAGGACTATCAAGGAGAGCGTAGATTACGATTGGCGCGTCAGAATTCAGGCCCTTGCCAATCCAGAATTCGCTGAAGCGGGGGAATTCCTCAGCGCGGTCCAAACCCGTGTCGATAGCAAGTCCGCGAGCGGAAAGGCCATACTGATTGAAGGGACCAGACGAGCGGAAGTATGAGGCGCCAAGGAATGCCAACCAGTCGGACTTGCGATTGGCGTTCATGATGCGAAAGCCCGCAAATCCAGTATCACTTCCCAGTTTTCGTGCCGGGTGGTCGGCAGGTGTGTCAAAGTAACGGGGTGAATAGGGAACGGGTGTTGAAGTTTGCGCCCTGGCATCGAATGTGTGGATCTGCACGGGCTCCTTGAAAAATCGGCCAGGATGGAACAGCTCGAGCGTATGGCGACCCTGCGTATCGAGTTCGATCGCGGCTTCCTTATGGAATACGATCTTCTGATAGGAGTCGTAATCAATCTCCTGCAGAATTTCGGCATTCGCCGATTGTGCGGGCTGCCAGGGCTTTCGTGCGAGGTCGGCGGCGGTGGCTTTGAGCAAATCGTGAGAAAAGTGCCGGTGCGCCGGAGATGTTGCTGATGTTGCGGCGTGAGCGAGACCACCTCTAATCGTCACAGGCGATAGCGCAAGTGCGCTTGCTGCAATTCCCCTGAGTGTGGCTCTCCGATCGATCTTGATCCGCATTTTGCCCCGCGAAGGTAAGAACTGTGACACTGCGTCGCCATTTGGTAGGCTATGGTCCGGAAAACGGCAATAAACGGGTTCAGTGCTGCGACAAGTATCGCAATGACATAAACGGTTGCTACCATGTGGCGCACACTCTCCCAATTGAGAGCCGGATCGGATTGTACGCACGGCGGCAAGTATGCCATTAAAGGAACCAAAATTCCGAACTGAGGAAGTATGAGCCAATGAGATTTTTCGCAAGCTCGCGCGCCACCCGCGCGGCAGCAGTGTTCATCGCTTCCGTGGTTTGCGGACCCGCCGCCGCACAAGCGCCCCCGCCGCCACCCGTGACGGTCGCGAACCCGCTCGAGAAAAAAATCAAAATCTGGGACGAGTACTCGGGCCGCTTTGAGGCGGTTGAATCTGTTGAAGTACGCGCACGTGTCTCCGGATACATCGACAAGATCGATTTCAAAGACGGTGAGATCGTCAAGGCCGGAGATGTTCTCTACACGATCGATCCGCGGCCCTTCGAGATAGCCGCCGAAAGTGCGCGCGCCGATATTTCGCGCATAAAGGCGCAGATGGCACTCGCGGAAAACGAGGTTGAAAGAGCCAGGCCCTTGATCAAGTCGGGTGCCGTCACCGAACGTGAGCTCGATCAGCGCCTTTCGGCACTCTCCGTCATGAGAGCTCAGATGGCGGGGGCCGAGGCCGCGCTCAAGAATGCCGAACTCAATCTCGAATGGACCGTGGTGAAGGCGCCGATCACCGGGCGAATTTCGGATACCAAGGTTGACGTGGGCAACCTAATTTCGGGGGGCAATGTGCAGCCGACGCTGCTCACCACGATCGTTTCACTCGACCCCATTCACTTCGTCTTCGATGTCTCGGAGTCCGACTTCCTGAGGTATGCGCGGATGCGCGGCAACGGGAACAGCCCCTCCTCCCAGGAGAACGCCAATCCGGTTCTCTTGAAGCTCTCCGATGAGGAGGGCTGGAAGCACGAAGGGATGATGGACTTCGTCGACAATCAGATCAACGCGCGCTCGGGAACCATTCGCGGGCGCGCGATCTTCGCCAACAAGGAGCAGCTTTTTCTCCCGGGCGTCTTTGCGCGCCTGAGGCTCTTCGGCGGCGAAATGGACGCCGTGCTCATTCCGGATAGTGCGGTCGTATCGGACCAAACGCGGAAAGTAGTTTACACGGTTGATGAGGATGGAATGGTGAAGTCCGTCCAGGTAACGCTGGGGACCATCGAGGACGGTTTGCGCATCGTCAAGGACGGTCTCAGGAAATCGGACCGCGTCATTATCGGCGGCCTTGCCAATCCCTTCGTCCGGCCGGGTACCAAGGTTACGCCGGAACCCGGTGAGATCACAGCCGCATCGACGCGCTAACGGATGAGAACCACGACATGCGAATGTCTCACTTCTTCATCGAGCGGCCGATCTTCGCTACCGTTGCCTCGCTCATCATCACGATCGTTGGGCTTATCGCGGGTCGGGGGCTTCCGATCGCCGAGTATCCTGAGATCGCGCCCCCGACCGTCAATATCCAGGCAAACTATCCCGGAGCTTCTGCAACCGTGATAGCAGAGACGGTTGCGGCGCCGATTGAGCAGGAAGTAAACGGCGTCGACAACATGCTCTACATCGTCTCCCAGTCGACGGGAGATGGGCGGCTTTCGATCAACGTTGTCTTCAAACCGGGAACCAACATCGATATGGCGCAGGTTCTCGTGCAGAACCGCGTGGCGGTTGCGGAGCCGAGATTGCCTGAGGACGTGCGCCGCCTCGGACTGACAGTGCGCAAGGCCTCGCCCGATCTCATGATCGTCGTCCACATGACCTCTCCCGACGGAACACGCGATCAGCAGTACATATCGAATTACGCGACGCTCTACGTGCAGGACCGGCTCGGCCGTATTGACGGCGTGGGCGCCGTGCGCGTGTTCGGCGCCCGCGACTATGCCATGCGGGTGTGGCTCGATCCGGCGAAGGTTGCTGCACGCGACCTGACGGCGGGCGAGGTGGTTCAGGCCTTACGGTCGGCGAACCTTCAAGTGGCGGCGGGCTCGATCAATCAACCGCCGGCGAAATCGCCCGGCGCCTTCACGCTGTCAGTGCAGACGCTGGGCCGCCTGTCGTCGCCCGAGCAATTCGAGAACATTGTCATCAGGGCTGAACGGGACGGCCAGGTCGTCCGCTTGAAGGATGTCGCCCGCGTCGAGCTCGGATCGCAGGATTACACGGTCAATGCCTACCTCGATAACAAGGTCGCGACCGCCGTCGTCATGTACCAGAAGCCGGGCTCCAACGCCCTTTCGACGGTGGCAGCGATCAAGGCCGAGATGGCCAACATCGCCAAGGACTTTCCGAGCGGCGTCGGTTACCAAATTGTCTATAATCCGACGGACTTCATCCAGTTCTCGATCGACGCGGTGAAGGTGACCCTGATCGAGGCCCTGCTACTCGTTGTGGCGGTAGTCATACTTTTCCTGCAAACGTGGCGCGCCGCCGTCATTCCCATTCTCGCCATCCCGGTCTCCCTGATCGGAACCTTCACGGTCATGAGCGCCGTTGGGATCTCCTTTAATACTCTGTCGCTCTTCGGGATCGTGCTGGCGATCGGCATTGTGGTCGACGATGCGATCGTGGTCGTGGAGAACGTCGAACGCTATCTCAAGATGGGCCTGTCACCAAAGGAGGCGGCCCATAAGACGATGGACGAGGTGGGGGGCGACCGTCTTCGTCAACGTCCGCCGTTCGTGGTGG
>CAZSNH010000076.1:0-9640 GCA_964607855.1 uncultured Hyphomicrobium sp.
CGGGGAAATCGTCACAAATACCATCGGCGAGATCGATTCGGCCCTCAAAGTGACGTTCGTTCAGCGGGTGCGTGAACTTAAGACGGCGAGCGAAGAGAAGCTGCCGCTCTCTCGTACGGCCTAGACGCCGTCACACCGCGCTGTGCAGGCAAGACAGGCTCAACACGACTTTGTGAGAGCCTGCCCGATGGAAGCAAAATAATTTGATAACGCAATACGTTAGCCGCCTATCCCGGCAGGCGAGCACATATTAAATCCAGTCCATTATTGATTGAACGCAACAATATAACAGCAGCGCGATGAATACTCCTGCACACGCGCTCGAACATTCACCTGCAAACCGTTAGAGCGAGAAAATGAAAAGAACATCGAAAAGGAGATTTCCATGTTTCGGCGCACTCTTCTGGCAGCGGTGGCCATGACTGCTTTCTCAGCGCCCATCGCGCTTGCCGGCAATCCAAGCGGGCCCTGCACGACCGAGCCCAAGGATAAATGGATGCCAATTGAAGACATAGAAGCCTTTGTCGTGAAGCACGGCTACACCGTGCTCAACAGCAAGATCAAAAATTCCTGCGTTGAAATGTACGTCCAGGACGCGAAGGGACAAAAGGTCGAATACTTCTTCGATCCCGCGACCGGGTTCGTCGTCGAGGCCGACATGAAGAAGGGGCCGCTTAGCCAATGACCACGCAGGATTCGATGGCTGAGACCAAGACGGGAACCGGGGCCCAGGCCCCGGCTCTCATCCGCGTTTGGGATCCCTTTGTCCGCATCTTCCATTGGAGCCTCGTTCTCCTATTCGCCGTGGCCTTCATCACCGGCGACGAGAGCGAAGACCTGCATCTCATCGCCGGCTACGCGATCGCGGGACTCGTCGCGCTGCGTATTCCGTGGGGCTTCATCGGTCCGCGCTACGCCCGGTTCTCGAGCTTCGTTAAGGGTCCGAGCGCGGTGTTCGATTTCCTGATGCAGTCCATCCGCCTCAAGGCGCCGCGCTACATCGGGCACAATCCCGCTGGCGGGGCCATGGTCTTAGCGCTGCTTGCGCTCATGATAGGGCTTGCGATCACTGGCCACCTCTTGACCACAGACGCCTTCTGGGGCTCGAAGGTCATGGAGGAAGTCCATGAAGTCCTCGCCAACATTGCGCTCGCCCTTGTAGGGCTGCATGTGCTGGGCGTCATTCTTGCCGGCTACGAGCACGGTGAGAATCTGGTGAGAGCGATGGTCACGGGTCTCAAGCGGGCCCCTGGACCAGGGGATCACGCCTGACAAGAATGCCGCAGGCGGAACCACGCCTGCGGCATCCAAAAATTCCGACTTCGGCAATTATCTTTCTTGAAAGCCGCGCCTGCCCCGCGTATGGGATCGCTTCGAAAATGTCAAAGCCGGGGCGCGCCTCGCCCCTGAGAATTCGAAGAGATTTCAAGGACAGACTATGGGCTATAAGGTTGCTGTTGTCGGGGCCACGGGAAACGTCGGCCGTGAAATGTTGAACGTCCTCGTCGAGCGCAAGTTTCCGGTCTCGGAAGTCTTCGCACTGGCCTCGCGCCGTTCGATCGGTACGGAAGTGTCGTTTGGCGATACCCGCGTAAAATGCCAGGACATGGAGCAATTCGATTTCAGGAAGGCCGATTTCTGCCTGATGTCGGCTGGTTCCGCCGTATCCAAGGAGTGGAGCCCCAAGATCGGCGAGAAGGGCTGTGTCGTCATCGATAACTCGTCGTGCTGGCGCTACGACCAGGACGTACCCCTCATCGTGCCGGAAGTGAATGCCGAAGCCATCAAGGGCTACGCGAAAAAGAACATCATTGCCAACCCCAACTGCTCAACCGCGCAGATGGTCGTAGCGCTCAAACCGTTGCACGACGCAGCAACGATCAAGCGCATTGTTGTCTCGACGTACCAATCGGTCTCCGGCGCCGGCAAGGAAGCAATGGACGAGCTCTGGCATCAGACGAAGTCGAAGTATGTTCCGGGCACAGAGGTCGAGCCGAAGAAGTTCACCAAACAGATCGCCTTCAACTGCATTCCTCACATCGACGTCTTCATGGAGGACGGGTACACGAAGGAGGAGTGGAAGATGCTCGCTGAAACCAAGAAGATCATGGACCCAAAGATCAAGGTTACCGCCACCTGCGTGCGGGTGCCGGTATTCGTCGGTCACTCAGAATCCGTCAATGTTGAGTTCGAGAAGCCAATCTCGGCTGATGAGGCTCGTGCCATTCTGCGCAGAGCGCCGGGCATTGCCGTTGTCGACAAACGCGAAGCCGGCGGCTATGTGACGCCCGTCGAGGCGGCCGGTGAATTCGATACCTACGTCTCTCGCATCCGCGAGGACACGACGGTCGAGAACGGTCTTGCCATGTGGATCGTCTCCGACAACCTCCTGAAGGGTGCGGCCCTGAATGCGGTCCAGATCGCGGAGGAAATGATCAAGCAAAAGCTGGTGAAAGCGGCCTGAGCTGATAAGCCTCGGTGCGAGACATCTTGAACGGCTCGCTTCCGGCGGCGGAGGGTAGCGCGACCCGTTCGCCGCAATCGCTTTTGGTAAAGTGACGTCACATCCCTGAGAGACTACTCTGCTTTGGGCATTTTCCAGTACTTGCCGACGGGACTTTCGACAACGACAAGATAATCACGCGCCGCCGGCAAGGACTTGCCACGGAATATTGCACCAATATCCTTAAGGATAGTTTGAGCTTCCGCGAAGTAGGAGTGCCCAAGAAGGCCTGTCGGAATATCCGATGAATCGATGGTCGCAATTCCGTTGACGACGGTGAGCTTCTCGCCCGTATCGCCGGCGCGCGGATAGCCATGGAACGTCTTTGACGCGATCAGTGCCCAATCGTTCGACGAGGCATAGAGTGTAACCCCCGGACCGTGCTTAGTGAGCGCAGGGGCGATCTCGCGCTTGAAGACATCGGCATCGATATCGGGCGCAGCCAGTATAACTTCGCGGATTTTGGCCCGCGCGACGGGAATATCGCGCAGGATCTCGGCAGCAGCCATAGCGAGTGCGCGGTTCCCCATGCTGTGTGCTACGAGATAAATCTTATCGGCCGGAGAGTGGGCGACGAACTCCGAAAGAAATTTTTTAAGATCCGTTCGGCCGAAATCGACATTGGATTCATCGGTAACATAGCCGAGGTATTTGCCTGTCGACGGCCAGCTGAAGAAGACCGGTGCGCCTTGGAATTTGAGATCGTAGGCGATCTGCGCCGTGCGCCGCGCCGCATCCTTGAACTTGACGTTGTAACCGTGAACGAATACGAACGCGCTGTGCTCGGGACTGGCCTCGATCTGCTTGCCGACATCAGCATAAAACTCGGCGGACGACTGTTGCTTCACCGATCTCAGAACCACGTGCTGAGAGGGATCTTCGGCATACTCGAAGCGGAAAACGGAAGGGCCTTCGAGGGCGCCCTCGGCGTGCGACAGCGGAATCGTGACTTCACAGATGCCAAATGTGAGCTCACCCCGTTCCGCCCCAAAAACCTCATTGGGATCGGCAGCCTGCGTGCGATGACGGTCAGTTGCATAATGGACTGTGACGACCGTATGCCCCAAAGCCGCTGGCGCCATCGCGCTTCTCGGTATCACAGGGGGCGGCGGAGATGGCGCTTCGGTCATGTACCCGCGTGACTCGCTTGCGAACACGTCTGCCAGCGTGACGATGACAGTTTTCTCGTCTTGTTTTCCGCGCAGGCGCGTGAGTTTCACTGCGTCGAGATTATCGAACTGCTTCAGAAGTTCGACGAGTTCATCGGAACTCTTCACCGGGTTGTCGTCTACTGCGATAATGACGTCCCCTCGGCGAAGGCCGGCGATTGCGGGCGGGCTCTCGGGAGCGACCTTGACGACGAGCGCGCCGAAGGACACGGCGAGTTTCCTGGTCTTGGCGACGTCAGGTGTAACGGAGATGACCGACAATCCGCGCCAGGCCACTTCTTGGGTCGCCGCCACTCGCGGATCAGCTATCCATAAGGCACAGAACAACAATCCCCAGTATAGAGCGCGGTTCATCCTGAAAGCGTCCCATTGCGTGATCAGAGCAAGTCTTACTAATCTTACTAGCATGTCCCCTTTCTGCGATTGTGACAAGGCAGGCGGCACAGCTCAACTCACGCTTGCCCCCGAGGGTAGAAACTATCTCTCAAGTAGGATGCCGGACTTTTGCACAACGTCCGCAACGCCTATTCGGAACGGTGAGAGACTGCTATAAATCAGCATTTACATAAACTCTTGGAGGCCGTCCGTGATCCGTCACTCAAGCCTCGCGGTGCTGTCTGCATTTTTTATTTTCGCGGCTTCCTGGGCAATCGCGCAGCAAACAACCGACGAGGTCGGCGCGCTGAGGGACCGCGTCAGGGACCTGCATGCGCAGAGCAAGTTTGGCGAGGCCACTCCAATCGCTGAAAGTTATGCCGCCCTTGCGCTCGAGAAACACGGTCGTGACAGCATTGAATGGGCGACGGCCGAATGGTGGCTTGCCGAGGTCTATGATGCACAGGCGCGCTATGAAGACGCCGAACCTCATTTTAAGCAGGCCCTCCTGATCTACGAGAAGACCCTCGGCTCCAGTCATGCCGACGTGGCCACACTACTCAACAATCTCGCCAACATGTATGGCCGGATGGCACGGCCGGTTGAAGCCGAGCCGCTGCACCGGCGCGCCCTGCAAATCCGCAAGGAAACACTGGGCCTCAATCATCTCCTTACGGCTGGGTCATTGCAGTGGCTTGCCGATACGCTGATCGATCTCGAACGCGACGTGGAAGCCGAGGCCTTCGCCAGAGAAGCTCTTGAGCTTCGTGAGAAGCTACTGGGGCCGGAACATCGTGATGTGGCCTACTCGCTCAACCAGTATGCACTCGTCATGGAGGAGCAGGACCGCTGGGCCGAGGCGGAGCCATTCTTGCGCCGCGCGCTCGAGATCCGCGAAAAAGTCCTGGGTCCGGATCACTCCCACACCGGGTTTAGCGCGCAGCGCGTTGCCGGCAATCTGAGGTCCCAAAAGCGCTATGCAGAGGCCGAACCGTTCTACAGACGCGCGATCGACATTCGTACAAAAGCCTTGGGCAGAGAGAACGCGGAAACGGCTGACTCGATTCAGGCTCTCGCAGACAATATGTTCGATATAGGACGCGACGCGGAATTCGAGACTCTTTCCCGGGAAGCGCTCGAACTGCGCGAGAAGATCCTGGGCCGGGAGCACCCCCTCGTCGCTTACACCCTCAATCAGCTCGGCCTTGCCATGGAGCAACAGAGCCGGTGGGCAGAGGCAGAGCCTCTGCTGCGGCGCGCATTCGCCATCCGCGAGAAAGTGCTGGGCCCAACCCACTCGTTTACTGGATTCAGTTGTCAGAGGCTCGCTGACAATCTCAAGTCGCAAGGACGTTATGTAGATGCGGAGGCCATGTTCCGCCGCGCCATCGAAATCCGCACGGCCGCCTTGGGACGGGAGAACGTGCAGACAGCCGAATCGATCCAGTCCCTCGCCGACACACTCCTCACCGTCCACAGGCATGCAGAGGCAGAGCCGCTGTCGCGGGAGGCGCTGCGGCTACGCGTAAAACTTATCGGCCCCGAAAATGCTTTCGTAGCATATACGCTCAATCAATTGGCCCTCTCGGTTGAGGAACAGGGCCGCGCTCAGGAGGCTGGTCAGCTGCTTCAGCGGGCCCTGGCCATCCGCGAGAAAGTCCTGGGCCCCGAGCACCCGCATACGGCCTTCAGCAGCGCCCGCGTCGCAGACAATCTCAAGACGCAGGGACGATATGCCGAAGCTGAAACCTTCTACCAACGCGCCCTGACAATTCGAGAAAAGATACTCGGCGCCGAGCACATCGACGTTGCCACAAGTCTCGACAGCATTGGAATGCTTCATCAGGCGCGCGGCAGATACGCAGAAGCACTCCCGCACTTTCAACGCGCGCTCGACATCAAGATAAAAGCGATCGGGCCGCAGTCGGCCGGCGTTGCAACTTCCTATAACCATTTCGGCTTGCTGCTCACCTTCCAAGGCAAGTATGCCGAGGCGGAGGAGAACTATCGCAAGGCGCTCGCAATCCAGGTGAAGCTTTACGGCGAAGAGCACGCAGACGTTGCTGTTACGCTGAACAATCTGGCACTTCTGCACGATGCGCAGGGGCGATATCTGGAGGCGGAGAAAGTCTACAAGAAAAGCTTGGCGATCAGCGAAAAGCTGCGTGGACCCGAACACGCTGAGGTCGCCACCACACTCGACAACCTCGGCAAAATCTATCAGGTCCTCTCCCGATTCCGCGAAGCCGAGCCCTTGTTCCTGCGTGCTATGAGGATAAAGGAGAAAACGCGCGGTCTCGATCACCCGGACCTTGCGACGACACTCAACAATCTTGCGCAGGTCTACCGTGCCGAAGGCAGGTACAGCGAGGCCGAGCCGCTCTATAAGCGTGCGCTCGCCATTTACGAGAAGGAGCTCGGTCCCGACCATCACTGGCTCGGCATAACGATCGACAATCTGGCACAGCTCTACCAGGCACAGGGGCGCAACGAGGAAGCCGAGCCGCTTTTCAAGCGCTCGCTTTCCATCAAGGAGAAATCCCTGGGCGCCGAACACCCCGATGTAGCGATCTCACTCAACAACCTGGCACGGCTTTACACATACCAGGGCAAATTCGAAGAGGCCGAGCCACTGTATAAGCGCAGCCTCGAACTCCACGTAAAAATGCGGGGAGCCGATCATCCCGAGGTTGCAATCACGCTCGATAATCTCGCTCAACTCTACTACGCGAAAGGCGATTGGCGGTCTGCCTCCGAATATTGGCATCGCAGCACGTCCGTACTGACCAGCAGAACGGAACGCGGGGCCAGTTCCTCAGGCGTCGCGAGCGACACAAAGAGCGATGCCGAGCGCTCCAACTGGCAATTCAGAGGGCTGGTCAAAGCCTCCTTCCGTCTCGCTGCGGAGGGGGCGGCGGACGTGAAATCACTCGAGCGCGAGATGTTCGAAACCGCACAATGGGCTCTGGGATCGGAAGCGGCCGCCTCCGTCGTGCAAATGTCGACACGCGCCGCCAAGGGCAATTCAGCGCTTGCCGCGCTCGTGCGCGAGCGCCAGGACAAGGTCGCGGAGTGGCAGGCCAAGGATAAGGAGCTGATCGCGCGCAAAAGCGAAGCCTTGGACAAGCGCGATTTTGCCGCCGAAAAGGTGCTCAGCCAGCGCATGGATGCCATTGATACGCGGATTTCTCAGATCGATGCCGAGCTGCAGCGCGACTTCCCAGATTATGCCGCCCTCGCCAGCCCGAAGCCCGTATCCCTCGACCATATTCAATCGCACCTCAAGGACTCTGAGGCTCTCATCCAGTTCCTCGATACGTATGCGTGGAGCGGGACCCCCGAGGAAACATTCGTCTGGGTGATCACAAAATCTGAGAGCCGGTGGGTTCGCTCGCCGCTCGGCTCCAACGCCTTGCAGAACCAGGTCGCGGCGCTGCGTTGCGGGCTTGATGGATCGGCCTGGGCCGGAGAAGGCACGGCGCTTTGCAAGTCTCTTCTTGGCGATCAATATGCCCCGCCTGAGCCTGGAAAGCGCAAGGCTCTGCCCTTCGACATTGCCCGGGCGCACGCTCTCTATCGGGGTCTTTTCGGTGAAGTCGAGGACATGATTCGCGGCAAGTCGCTGCTCATCGTGCCTTCCGGCGCCTTGACCAGTCTGCCCTTCCAAGTGCTGGTCACCGCGCCGCCGGACGGCATCGAGATTGGAGAGATTTCGCGCGAGATTGCCCTGCTTGGCGCCGAGTTCGGGGAATTAACTCCCGAATTTCGGCAGCAATTCCCGCAGACATCGAATCGTGGCGTCACGGTCGTGAGCATCGTCAAAGGAAGTGCCGCCGAAATTGCAGGACTCTTGGTCAATGATGTCGTGCTCAGCATCCGCGGCATCAATGTGCTCGGCGTCCAGCACGGCGTCGAGACGGTGCGAAGCAATGCACCAGGCTCGAATGTTACGCTCGGCGTCCTGCGCAACGGTCAGGAGATTTCTCTCAATGTAACGCTTGGGTCGACGTCACTGACTGAATGGGTTCCCCTCTTTGCCGACAAAGACCAGACCAATGTCGCATGGCTTATCCGCCAGCATGACATCACAATCTTGCCCTCGAGCGCAAGCTTGCGGGCACTGCGCCAGAATGCCAAAGCATCGCCTGCACGCGAACCCTATGTGGCTTTCGGCGATCCGGTGCTGACGCGCAGCTGCAATGTGCCCAAGATTCCGGACAAGTGCCCGGGCGAGGAGGTTCAGGTGGCGGCGGCCGAGAGCGCCATCACGCGATCGGCGGGCGACGTCGACGACGCCGACAGTTATTTTCGCGGCGGCCTGGCCGACGTCGCAGCCGTCAAGACGCGGCTCTGTCCGCTCCCTGATTCCGCATTCGAGGTGCGTTGCGTCGCCAAGAGCGTGGGCGCCGGCGAGGAAAATCTCGTACTGCGCGCCGACATGACAGAAACCGCCGTAAAGAACCGGCGGCTTGACAACTATCGGATCATTCATTTCGCAACTCACGGTTTGCTTGCCGGCCAGAGCGAAAAGCTCGCTAAGGCGCGGGCCGAACCGGCGCTGGTTTTCACGCCGCCTGAAATCGCGACCGAAGAGGACGACGGCCTTCTGACGGCATCCGAAGTTGCAGCGCTCAATCTCGACGCCGATTGGGTCATTATGTCGGCCTGTAATACGGCGGGCGGCGGAACGCCGGGGGCTGAGGCCTTCTCGGGTCTTGCCAAGGCCTTCTTCTATGCCGGGGCCCGATCACTGCTCGTCTCGCACTGGCCGGTCAACTCATATGCGGCGACCATGCTAGTAAGCAACACGTTCTCCGAACTTTCAAAGGAACCAAAAATGGCCCGCTCGGAAGCTTTTCGCCGCGCCATGCTAGCATTGATGAGCGATACGAAGCGCCCTTGGGCCGCGCATCCTTCGATCTGGGCCCCGTTCGTCGTCGTCGGCGAAGGCGGTGCATCCGGCGGAGGGTGAAACCTGCTGTCGATCCCATAGCCAGCCCAGTCGCGGAGCAAGAATCATTTTTTCCTGGCCCGCAGCGCCATTCGTCTTGATCGCGATGGACTTCATTGCGCGATGAGGGAGTATCGCCAACGGAACAATTGCCGGCACGAATTTCAAAAAAAGGAAACTCATGTACGGCCTTTCACCGGGAAATCTGGCCACGTTGGGCGCATATCCTGAGTTGGTTTGTTGATGATCATTGTTTTCCGCAGAACCTCGAATATTACGGCAGTCGACCAACCGAACAACAGCACTCCATTCATGGCGGTCATCGGCCCAAGCAAGTTCCAGCGCTCCACGGGAAGAATGTCGCCGTAGCCGAGCGTCGTATAGTTCACGAAGGCGAAGTACAGGAGACCCTTTTCGGCCGGAGCCAAATCAACAATCCAGTAAGCCATCGACCAAACCACGATTTCGCACATGTGGGCGGCCATCAGCACCGAAACGGTCGCAACCATAACGGCGATCAAGAGCAGGTTCGGCCACCGCGCAGTTCTCGCGGCCGTCGTCTGCGGCACCCGGACCACTGCCGCCATGACGAGCGCATGGATCACGATGTTGCAAACACTGATGGCACTCCCCATCATGAAC
>CAZSNH010000077.1:0-9574 GCA_964607855.1 uncultured Hyphomicrobium sp.
CGGAACGCAAACGGGAGCCGAGTCCGCCTAAGTTGATCGGCAAGGTCATGTGGGACGAATTCTTCACGACGCGGGACTGGCCAGCAGCGTCCGCCGTTGCCATCGTGCGTCTGCTGATTCTTGTCGTGCCTATTGCGGTCTATCAGAATCAGCAGGCCAAGGTCGGAGGTGTGCACGGATGAGGAAATTCTCCTGGTTCAACGCTGTCTCTCTGACGCTCGGCTTTGCGTTCCTCTACATACCAATCCTTCTCTTGGTCATCTATTCGTTCAATGCCGGGCGCAATGTTGCGATCTGGGGCGGCTGGTCGACCAAGTGGTATGTCTCTGTCTTCAGCAATGAACAGTTGATGGATGCTGCCAAGGTGACATTCTCTGTGGCCTTCGTCTCGGCGACGCTTGCGACGATTCTCGGCACGCTCGCTGCTATCGCGCTGAACCGGTATGGCCGCTACAAGGGCTCGTTGTTATTCAACGGCATGGTCTATGCGCCCCTCGTGATGCCCGAGATTATTCTGGGTCTGGCGCTACTACTACTTTTCGTCGCCATTAACTTCGAGCGCGGCTTCTGGACGATTACGCTGGCGCACACGACCTTCACGTTGTGCTTCGTCGCCGTGGTCGTGCAATCCCGTCTCGTGACGTTCGACAGAAGCCTCGAGGAAGCGGCCCTCGATCTTGGTTCGCCCCCCCTCAAGACGTTTTTCGTCATCACGCTACCGATCATTCTGCCCGCAGTGGTGTCGGGGTGGCTGCTCGCTTTCACGCTCTCGCTCGATGATCTCGTGATCTCGAGCTTTACGACAGGCCCCGGTGCCACCACGCTGCCGATGAAAATTTATTCCGATGTTCGCCTCGGCGTGAAACCGGAAATCAATGCGGTTTCGACGATTTTGATCGGCATTGTGACGGTCGGCGTGATTATCGCTTCCTACTTGTCACGCCGTCAGACGCTGCAGGAAGAACGCGAGCGCCGGGCAGCCGCTGCCGGCTGACCTTTGCTCAGATCGTGCCGGTTTTTATTCGACCACAGGCAGAGGATATCGTAGCCAACCGTCGCCGCAGCTAGCGCCGTGATTTCGGCGTGATCGAAGGGAGGCGAGACCTCGACCACGTCGGCGCCGACGATGTCGAGCCCGGCGAGCCCGCGCACGATTTCGAGTGCCTGCCAGGAGGCCAGGCCGCCGGCAACGGGTGTCCCTGTGCCGGGCGCGAAGGCTGGATCGAGGACGTCAATGTCGAAACTGAGATAGATCTTCGCGCTGCCAGCGCGGGCGCGGATGGCCTCGATGGTAGCATCGATGCCGTGGCGGTGGATCCAAGGGGCGGTAAGAACTTGGAATCCGTGAGTTTCATCGTTGTGGGTGCGGATGCCGACGTGGACCGAGTGCTCAGCGTCGATCATGCCATCGCGCGCCGCACGCAGGAACATGCTTCCGTGATCGATACGTTGCCCGTCGTCCGGCCAAGTATCCGAGTGGGCGTCGAATTGAATGAGCGCCAGTGGTCCGTACCGCTCGGCGTGAGCGGCGATGAGCGGATAGCTGATGAAATGATCGCCACCAAGCGTCAGCAGCTTCGGGCCCTGAGTGACGATTTCCCGCGCTTGTCCCTTGATTGAATCGGCGATTTGGCCCGGATACTGAGGCTCAAGATAGAAATCGCCGTAGTCGACGGTTGCGAGGGTCTCGAACGGATTCCCACCGAACGGAAAGGCATCGAGGGAGGCCAATTCGGTTGACGCAGCCCGGATTGCCCGCGGTCCCAGCCGCGCGCCCGGGCGATTGCTCGTTGCGCCGTCGAAGGGGATGCCGCACACCACGGCTTCGATGCCCGCGAGATCCTGCGAGTATGGCCGACGCAAGAAGCTCAGGACGCCAGCATAGCTCATCTCGTGCGCACGCTGACGCGAGTCCATGCGCCGGCAAGCCTGGTCGCTAAGATTGGCGAATTCAGTTGGGGGAGTGGTTTTCTCTGTCATGGTCCGCCTCCGGTTTTCAATCGGTGACGGGCCTTGGCGCGGCTTTGCGCCGGGCTGTCCTGCCAATTTGTGATCACATATAAATAGCTTTTCACGAGAACGTGGTCAAGGGGCGCTTTGGGGGTCGTTTTCCGTTAAAAAGCGCTAACGATGCGGATTGCTGCGTTTTGCCTCACGTTGACAGGCTTGCCATTTGTGATCACAAATGTCTTGCGCACCTTTCACTCAGCAATTCTTGGCGAGGCATACCGAATGGCCGAACCTCATGCGCCATCCTATTACGCCCACACAATGAAGGATCCGGCCCTCTTCCCGAGGCTTGAAGGGGGACACCAGGCCGATGTTTGCGTCGTGGGCGGAGGGTTCTCTGGCATTTCGACGGCCCTCACGCTGGCCGAGCGCGGCTACTCTGTGGTGCTCGTTGAAGCCAATCGAATAGGCTGGGGGGCATCGGGGCGTAATGGCGGCCAGATCATTGCCGGAATGAGTGGCGAAGCGAGGCTGAAGCGCCAGATGGGAGAAGCGGGCCTACGCCTCATCGAAGCCGTTCGCTATCGGGGTCACGAGATCATCGAAGAGCGCGTTCGAAAGTACAAGATCGACTGCGACCTGAAGCACGGCTGGATGGTTGCTGCGGCACGGCCCCGTCATATGAGAGAGATTCGCGCCGAGTTCGAGGACATGCAGAAAGCAGGTCTCGGCCATCAGTTCGAACTCGTCGAACCAGACGACATGGGCCGCGTGCTCGGGACCTCCGTTTATCACGGCGGTATGATCGACCGGCGCAGTGGCCACGTTCATCCGCTCAATCTCTGCAAGGGCGAGGCGCGTGCCGCGGCGGGCCTCGGCGTCAGGATCTTCGAAGATTCGAAGGCCATCGAGATTCGCGGCGGGCGCAAACCCTGTGTTCAGACCGAGAGAGGCCGGATCGATGCCGCGCACGTTGTTCTGGCTGGCGACACCGGACACACGTTCGAACGCGGCCGCCTTTGGGGGCTGCAGTTTCCAACGGGCAGCTACATCATCGCCACCGAGCCGCTCGACGCCAAAACGGCCGCCGAGATCAATCCGCAGGACCTTGCAGTCTGCGACAGCAATGTCGTGCTCGATTACTTCCGCCTCTCGGCCGATAGGCGCATGTTGTTCGGCGGGCGGTGCAACTATTCGAACCGTGATCCCAAGGACATCACGGCCACCATGCGCAAGCGCCTCATCGAGATCTTCCCGCAGCTGCGAGAGAAAAAAATCGATTTTGCTTGGGGCGGCCGCATCGGCATCGTGCTATCGCGCATTCCCGCGATAGGCCGCCTTGAGCCCAATCTCTACTATCTTCAGGGTTACTGTGGGCACGGAGTGAATGCCGCCCACATCGCCGGCGAGATCGTTGCCGACGCGATTTGCGGCACGGCCGAAAAATTCGACGTATTCGACCGGGTTCAGCATTTCCGCTTGCCCGTCGGGCGATGGGCCGGAAATCAGATGTTGGCTCTCGGCATGCTTTACTACCGGCTCCGCGATCTGCTCTAGAGAGAGCATGAGATTCGCCACCTCGCTTCCCGTCGACGTCATCCTCGATGACCTTGCCGCCGAACTCGCCCATGCGCGTTCGGCCGTTCTCGTTGCCCCGCCGGGTGCCGGCAAGACGACTCGCGTGCCGTTGGCCCTTATCGATGCATCCTGGCTCAAGGGACGCAAGATCATCATGCTGGAGCCGCGCCGCCTGGCGGCGCGCGGTGCGGCTGAGTTCATGGCGAGAACCATTGGCGAAAAGGTTGGCGATCGCGTTGGCCTCCGGGCGCGGCTTTCATCGAAGACAGGTCCCAAGACACAGATCGAGGTCGTCACCGAGGGCGTCTTCACCCGCATGATCCTCGACGATCCCGGTCTCGAGCGCGTCGGCGCCGTCATTTTCGACGAGTACCACGAGCGCTCTCTCGACGCCGATCTCGGTCTGGCGCTCGCGCTCGATTGTCAGCGCGGTTTGCGGGACGATTTGCGCATCCTCGTCATGTCGGCAACGCTCGACGGAGCGCGCGTGGCTTCCCTGTTGGGCCCAGAAACGCGCGTCATAAAGAGCGAAGGCCGGGCATTCCCGGTTGAGACCCGGTATCTCGGTCGCAATCAATCGCTGCGCATCGAGGATCAGATGGCAGAGGCCATCCTCAAGGCTTTGCGGACAGAGCAGGGATCGCTTCTGGCCTTCCTTCCCGGTCAAGGCGAGATCCGACGGCTTGAAGAGCGGCTCCTCGATCGTCTCGACGACCCCAGTGTGGCGGTTGCGCCTCTTTACGGCGCCATGGACATGGCAGCACAGGATCGCGCGGTGGCTCCAGCAGAGCTCGGAACGCGAAAGGTGGTGCTGGCGACTTCGATTGCGGAGACCTCGCTCACCATCGAAGGCGTGCGCATCGTCGTCGACTGCGGACTGTCGCGCGTGCCGCGATATGATGCCGGCGCGGGCGTCACGCGGCTTGAGACGGTGCGCGTCTCTCGCGCATCTGCCGATCAGCGCTGCGGACGTGCCGGTCGCAAGGAGCCCGGGGTCTGCTATCGCCTGTGGGACGAACCACAGACGGCAAGTCTTCTACCCTTCGGGGAGCCTGAGATCCGATCGGCCGATTTGTCGGGGCTTCTTCTCGATTGTGCGGAATGGGGCACGACGGAGCCCGCAATGTTGCCTTGGCTCGATGTTCCGCCTAAGGCGGCGCTGCTTGCGGCACGGGAAGAACTTCATGCGCTTGGCGCGCTGGACGGCTCGGGCCGCCTCACGGAGGAAGGTAGGCGCATTCGCGAACTGCCGCTGCCGCCGCGGCTCGCTTCTATGGTGCTGAGGGCCGTGACATTCGGAGCGGCGAATGAAGCAGCCGAGATCGCTGCCGTGCTCGTGGAGCGCGGCCTTGGTGGCAACGATGCCGATCTCACACATCGCCTCGAGAATTTCCGCAGGGACCGCTCGCGCCGCGCCGAAGATATGCGCCGCCTTGCGCAGGGATGGTCGCGGAGCGCAAAGGCAGCCGGTGGTGCGTCTCAAGAAGCAGACATGTCGCCCGGTGTGCTTCTTGCTCTTGCCTTTCCAGATCGAATCGCAAAAGCCCGCGGGGCGCGGGGCCAGTTCCTGCTCGCCAACGGGCGCGGCGCCAACCTCGACGTCACACATGCGCTGGCGCGCGCGCCCTATCTCGTGGTCGGCGAAATGCAAGGATCAGCGGCGGCAATGCGCATTCTTCTTGCTGCCCCCATCACGGAAGCCGAGGTGCTAACCGTCGCGCGAGGGCGGATTCGTGAAGCTGACGAGATCACGTTCGATCGCGAGGCAGGTGCGCTTCGGGCGCGGCGCGTCCGGCATCTCGGTGCGTTTGTCCTCAGCTCGGAACCGCGAAGCGTGACACCTGGTGAAGCGTCTGCCGCGGCACTCGCCGATGGGATCGCCGCAATGGGGATCGGGCGGCTCCCCTGGAGCAAGGCGCAAATCCAACTTCGCGACAGAGTTGCATTTCTGCGTGCCGCGGAAGGCAGCGAATGGCCGGACCTTTCTGATTTCGCGCTCGGTGCAGAGGTGCATCAATGGCTCGCGCCATATCTCACGACGAAAACCAAACTATCGGAAATCTCAGCCGACGATCTGGCGCAAGCCCTCGATGCGCTGCTGCCCTGGAATCTGAAACGCCGGCTCGAGGAAGAGGCGCCGACCCACTTCGAGGCCCCCACCGGCAATCGGCACGCGATCGATTATGAGGGCGCGGGGGCGCCGCTGCTTTCCATTCGCGTGCAGGAGCTGTTCGGTCTCAAGGAGCATCCCTCGATTGCCAACGGCAAGCTCGCGCTGACGCTCGAGCTCCTCTCGCCCGCGCATCGGCCGATCCAGATCACCAAGGATCTGCCGGGCTTCTGGAAAGGCTATTGGAGTTCCGTCAAATCGGAAATGAGGGGGCGCTATCCGAGACACCCATGGCCGGATGATCCCGCGAACGCCACCCCCACAGCTCGCGCAAAGCCGCGAGGGACTTAGCGGACGCAAGTTGCGAATACTTAAGCGGCAGGCGCTCCGCCTTCGGCAGCTTTTGCGGCCTTTTCGGCCGCTGCTGCAGCGCGCTCCTGGGCTTTCTTCTTCGGCTTGGCCTTTTCGGGATTGTTGCGCTCTTCGCGCTTCAGGAGGCCGGCGGCGTCGAACAATCGCTGCACGCGGTCAGAGGGCTGGGCGCCCACCTTGAGCCAGTGCTTGCAGCGGTCAAGGTCGAGCTTCACGCGGTTGGCGTCGTCCTTCTTCAGCATGGGATCAAAGGTTCCGATCTGCTCGATGTAGCGGCCATCGCGCGGAGACTGGCTGTGGGCCACGACGACATAGTAGTAAGGACGCTTCTTGGCGCCGCCGCGAGAAAGTCGAATTCGTGCTGACATGCTTAGTGTTCCTTTCGTTAGATAGATTGTGGCGGGCCTTCAGGGCGAAGATCCGATCCGGGGTTCCTATTTTCTTGCTCCAGTCTCGGTGTTGAACTTTTTCCATTCGACATCGAGATATTGCTTGGCGATCGTTCGCGCCTTGTTGAACTTCGCCATGTGTTCTTCGTCGCGATTGGTGTGCTCGCGTGGAAGAATGTCTTGAATTGCCCTGACGAGGTGGTCGGCATGCGGGTTGGCATCGTCAAGCTTGAAGTCGACCTTGCAGACCTTCTCGATGAATTCGCTGGTGAAGGCCTCATTCCACTTCGACTTATCGTGCGGGATTGCTGCGAATAGTTCAGCGAGATTGTCGATTGTGGTTTCGAGGCGGGCACGGCGGGCTTCGGCGCGTTTGCGGGTTCCTTCAGAGCGCCAAGCCAGAAAGCCAAAGAGTGCCGAGGCGAACGCCATAAAGAACGTCGAGAGCGGAATTGCGATGCGCCAGAGGTCGGCGGTGGATTCTGGGATCATGAGGGCCTCGCTCACTTCTTCTTGCCAGGAGTGCCGAAGGGGAAGCGTGGCATCGGGCCGCCCAGTCCGGGCAAGCCCTTCAACGAGCTGCCACCCAATCCCGGAAGCCCCTTCGGGAGTGGCCCGCCGCCAAGTCCAGGCAGGCCCTTGGGAAGCGCACTTTTCAAATCTTCAGGCAGCTGCTCGAGAGCCCTGGGGTCGAGCGCGGCGAGCTCTTCCTGCATCTTCGCCATCTCGGCGTCAGAAGGTCCGCCACCCCCGCCCATGCCGAACATGCGGGCAAGGCCGCCTTTGCCCTTGCCCATCTGTTTCATCATATCGGCCATCTGGCGGTGCATCTTTAGGAGCTTATTGATGTCCTCGACCTTGGTCCCTGAGCCGGCCGCGATGCGACGTTTGCGTTTGGCATCGAGGATTTTCGGCGCACGGCGCTCCTTCGGTGTCATGGAGGATATGATGGCGCGCTGGCGCTTCACGTCCTTGTTGAGGCCTGCTTCATTGATCTGGCTCTTGATCTTGCCGATGCCGGGCAGCATGCCGAGCACGCCGCCCATACCGCCGATCTTTTCCATCTGTTTCAATTGTTCGGCGAGGTCGTCGAGATCGAATTCGCCCTTCTTCATCTTTTCGGCGATCGACTTCGCCTTTTCGACGTCAATTGTCTGGGCGGCTTTTTCGACGAGGCCGACAATGTCGCCCATGCCGAGAATTCGGCCGGCAATGCGCTTCGGATCGAAGTCCTCGAGCGCATCCCACTTTTCGCCGGTGCCGAGGAGCTTGATCGGCTTTCCAGTGACGGCGCGCATGGAGAGCGCAGCACCGCCGCGCCCATCGCCGTCGGCGCGTGTCAGAACGGTGCCGGTTATGGCGAGCCGGTCATTGAAGGCTTTTGCGGTATTCACGGCATCCTGACCGGTCAGGCTGTCCACGACGAGCAGGATTTCATGCGGGTTGGTAGCGGCCTTTACGTCCGCCACTTCCTGCATCAGCTCTTCGTCGATCGAGGTGCGGCCCGCGGTGTCGAGGATCACCACGTCATAACCGCCAAGTTTCGCGGCTTCGACTGCGCGCTTGCCAATCTGCAATGGGGTTTGCCCGGCGACGATGGGAAGCGTATCGACTCCCGTGTGCTCGCCGAGCACCCGAAGCTGCTCCTGCGCCGCCGGACGGCGGGTGTCGAGGGACGCCATCAAGACCTTCTTCTTGTAGAGCGTCTTGAGCCGGTAGCCGATCTTAGCCGAGGTCGTCGTCTTGCCCGAGCCTTGCAGGCCAGCCATCAGAATGGCGACCGGTGGCGCAGCGTGAAGATCAATGGGTTCGGCTTCGGCGCCGAGCACGCGGACGAGCTCATCGTTGACGATCTTGACGACCATCTGGCCGGGACTCACCGACTTCACGACGTTCTGGCCGACGGCTTTGGTTTTGACGGCGTCCGTGAAGTCTTTCACGACGTCGAGTGCCACATCGGCCTCGAGAAGGGCGCGGCGGACCTCACGCATGGCATCGGCGACGTCGCTTTCTGTTAAAGCGCCGCGCTTGGTCAGCTTATCGAGTACGCCCGACAGCCGGTCTGACAGGGTCTGAAACATCAACCTTCCTTCATCGCCCACCTAGTGCGTCCGATCGCCCAAACACGAATGGCACCCGGGGGCGCAACGCGCTGCCGGATGTTAGCCCCCTTGCCTCCCGGATCCTTGAGAAATCCATGTGCAAGGCGGCGGCTCGTGATGCACGGGCCGACGGGATGTGCCGGCACCATGGTGTAAAGGGCTCCTGAAGTCAATCTGGAGCTTGTGAGGGCCCCGTTTCTGCGTCGAAATGCGGCTCGAAACGCGCCAAATTTATGATGATCGACGGCGTAGTGGCCCATGCGCACGGGGGGGCGGTGCACTACCAAATCGGCCGTACAAGGAAACAGGTCGAAACCCCATGGAACCGGACCTGTCAGAGTTCACGCTGATGGGAGATCCTATCTCCCCCTAGTGCATGTAAGGGGCTTCGCCGGCGTTTCTGCCATAAGCCGAATCGAAGAAGAAGCCGTTGTCGAACGGACCGCCGGGTGTCTGGCGCGTGTAGGAAGGATCATAGAAGCGCCGCGTATCGGAGCCGACGACATCGGATTTGGAATAGGAGTAAGCTTTGCGGTATCCGATCGTCCCCTTGAGGCCCTTTTTCTTGGCTTTCGATTGCGGACTTTGCTGTGCGGAGGCGGGGCTCAAAGTGGCATCACTTCCGACGATGCAGACGGCGATAAAGGCCACCGTGAGAATTGCGATCAGTCCGCGAAACATATGTACAGTTCTCCGTCGAAAGTTGCAGGAGCGCCCTTCGGCGATCCGTTCAAATCTTTCGAGCTTGATATCACATCAACACTAATAGCGCGAGGAAAAGGGGGATGCCAAGGAAAGGTAACTGTGGCTCATGTGCACCATCGGAATGCGCCGATAATGGGCTTTCGCAGAGTATAAAGCGCAAGTTGCCGCTAGCGAGCAAAATGGAGTGAACGTGAGCGGACCGTGGACAGAGCTCCCAGGCGCCGTGCAATCCGATCGAGCGCGTGTGACGCTCATTGCCGAGAGCTATGCCCACTTCGCGGGGCGCCCGCTTGTGCCCAAGAGTGATCTCGACGTTCTCGAGGCCATGTGGGTCGCACCGCTCTGCATCGTCGCGCATGATACGGCGG
>CAZSNH010000078.1:0-9567 GCA_964607855.1 uncultured Hyphomicrobium sp.
CGGCAGTCCGGGTATTGCCGGTCCGTTTCTTGGTCTGATGTGTGGGCACTCGCTGCACGGGACTGGGTTCCTCGGATTACGCTTCCACTCAGAAGAACCTTTCGGGGACACGGATGTTGTCCCCGGGCAGTACAGCGACGTTGCTTGTAAGAGGGAGTTCGGCCTCGGGCTGACCGTTTCGGGAGATGTAGACGTAGCTCTGGTCGGCGCGGTACGTGTAGCCGCCGGCCATGGCTATTGCATCCCGGAGGCTCAATCCGGACTTGTACTGGAATTCGCCGCCCCCCTTGACCTCGCCGTGCACGTAGATGGGACGGTAATTCGTGATCTCGATCGTGACTCTCGGGTTTTTGATGTAACCGTCGGCCAGCCGCCGGAGCACGTTCTCGCGAAACTCGCTCAAGGTTTGGCCGCGTGCCGGGATTTCGCCGGCCAGCGGCAGCACGACTGTGCCTTGTGCGGTCACTTCTGCAGGGCCGGACAGGTTGTCTTCGCCGAAGACGTTGATCTTGAGTTTGTCGCCACTTCCGAGACGGTAAGCGCGTTCGGGAGCATTACCACCGCTGGCGAGAAAATTGGCAGGAGGCGGATTTGTCGAACATGCGCTCAGCGCAAGCGCGGCCATAAGGCCGACGCACGTTGAGCGGCATCCTCTAACGAGCACATTACGCATTACAGGTACTCGGTCGAACGATTGAATAGAGGTTTCGGCGAAAGACGGATTTCTTTCGCAGCCTCACAGGAGATGAAGCGCCCTCATCGTAAATTTGAGCCTAAGAAAACCAAGAAAATTGCGTCTTAACAAAGGGATAAGACTTGTCACCTTAGGGCGCGCATTTTGGAATTAGTAACGTGTTCAGGTCTCGCTGCTAACGTCTCGTCAGGAAATTGTACGAACCCTGAGGGCAATGACCGTGAGCAGCCGGACAGCAACACACTTGGTGGGTCTTTCCGAGACATACGAGAAGAAGGCTTCAAGCTATTTCTCGAATGCGCGTTCTGATTTTGTGAAGCTTTTACCTCGTGATCCTTCGGCGTCGATTCTGGAGCTGGGGTGCGGCACCGGTGCTACGGGGGCACTGGCTTTGGCACGCGGACGGGCAGGGCGGTATGTCGGGATCGAACTCACGGAGCAGGCCGGCCGAAAGGCCCGCGAAGTCTTGACCGAGGTTCTCATCGGCGATGTCGAACGCATGGAGCTCAATTGGTATCCGGCGACGTTCGATGCCTTGATCCTTTCGGAAGTGCTCGAACATTTGGTGGAGCCGGGAAAGACACTCGAGCGGCTGGGGCGATTTGTGCGTCCAGGAGGTATGGTGCTCGCCAGTTCTCCGAACATCGCTTATTGGCGGGTGATCAAGGAATTCGCCTTCGGCCGTTTCCCGCTCACGGATTCAGGCACCTTCGATCGCACGCACCTGCGCTGGTTTACACCCGACAGCTTCGCTCGCATGTTCCAGGAGGCAGACTTCGTCGTCGATCACATCGGACCTGTGACACCATTCTCGCAACGCGTCGAAATCATTTCATGGCTTGCCGCGGGCCGTCTCGACCACCTGTTTATCAGCCAGATCTGTCTGCAGGGACACAAGCGTTAAATGTCGTCTGGAATCCGGGACAAAGCGCGGCCGCCTCAGATCCGCACCAGCGCAGCCGTGCCGAAGAGTATGTCGAACTCGCAGGCGACCGGAGGCGCGTCCCCTTCACTGCTGAGGACAAGATAGGGATTGCGGTAGCGGGCGTTCCAGAGCGGGCTATCGACCTGCCAGAAATAGACGTCCACGCTCCGGGTCCCGGTTTTCATACGCACGCTGTGCGGCTTAGCCCATAAGGCCGGCGGGATGGCAGGCGTCATCGCATCCGTCCGTTTGGCTGGCAATTTCTGGCAAGCCGCAATCGCGCGCTCCCGATAGGCTGCGACGAGGGCTTCCTCGGCACCCGCCCGAAAAAGCGTGTCCTGGGTCCACACCTTTGCCCCCGCGAGGAGGGCCAGAAACATAACCATAAGCCGCAGCATGAGGAGAAACCTTCTCCGAAAATGACCTGCCGGAACAACGCCGTTGGGTGAGGCTCACTACACTTGGGCGCGGCAATACGCCCAGAACAATCAACTTGAGAGATTGCCCTCCGCATGGTGAACAAAAGGTTATCGCAGGCCGGGTCTCGGCGCGCGCCTCACTTGAAAGGCCGATGCCCTTGCGGCAAAAGCGGTCGGTCCCGCAACAAGAACGAAGTCCCTGGGAGGGAAAAGGTCCATGAAGAAGAAGATTCTAATCACTTGGCCACTGCCGGAAGCCGTGATGACGCGCGCGCGTGCGACCTACGACGTCGTCGCTCACAGCGGCAATCCGCAGATCACCATCGATGAAATGCTGGAAAAGGCCAAGTCGGTTGACGCCATCCTCCTCACCCTCAACGAGAAGTGCCGCAAAGAGGTGATTGATCGCATCCCAGAGAACATCAAGTGCATCTCGACATTCTCGATCGGCTTCGATCACATCGATCTCGAGGCGTGCAAGGCGCGCGGCATCAAGGTCGGCAATGCGCCCCACGGCGTCACGGTTGCCACCGCCGAGATCGCCATGCTGCTGTTGCTTGGTTCGGCTCGGCGCGCGTCCGAAGGTGAGCGCATGATCCGCTCACGCTCGTGGCCCGGCTGGCAGCCTCTGCAACTCGTCGGCCAGCGCCTCGACGGAAAAAAGCTCGGCATCTACGGTTTTGGCAAGATCGGCCAGGCGCTCGCCAAACGCGCCCGCGGCTTCGACATGGAGATCCATTACTACGACATCTTCCGCCAGTCGCCGGAGAAGGAAAAGGAGCTGGGGGCGACCTACCACCCAACGCTCGACAGCCTGCTGGCGATTTCGCAGTTCTTCTCGATCAATGCGCCCTCGACCCCAGAGACGCGCTACTTCTTCAACAAGAGCGTTATCGAAAAGCTGCCGCAGGGTGCCATTGTCGTGAATACGGCGCGCGGTGATCTCGTCAATGATGAGGACATGATTGCGGCGCTCAAGTCCGGTCGGCTCGGTTATGCGGGCCTTGATGTGTTTGCGGGCGAGCCCAAGATCAATGAGGGTTATTATGATCTCCCGAACACGTTCCTTTTCCCGCACCTGGGCTCTGCTGCGATCGAAGCACGCAACCAGATGGGCTTCGAGGCGCTCGACAATATTGATGCCTTCTTTGCTGGTCGGGAAATGCCCTTCAAGCTCGTCTAACGGCTTTCGGGTCTGGGAGATCTCAGGAGGGGTGAGGCCGCCGGTCTCACCCCTTCCTTTCATTTGAAGTCTTACTTTTTAGGCTTACTTCCTGCCTGAAGCGAATTGGATTAGCGAAATGCGCCACGCTATTTTTCCCGCTTGTACCGGCCGGCGCCGTGCCCCGGGGGTATAGGTTCCGCTAATTTTGGCTGACGGCCTGGGGATGGGTTGAGAAAGTCTGAGGTTGTGAACAATGAAAAGCACGCCAACCGTGGCGCATCCAGAAGGAGAGGGCGCAACAATCCCGACGATCGGATTGGCGTTGGGCGGCGGCGGTGCGCGGGGGCTTGCGCATATCGTCATGCTCGAAGCTTTCGACGAGCTGGGTCTAAAGCCTAAAGTCATGTCCGGCACTTCGATTGGGGCCATCTTCGCTGCCGCATATGCCTCGGGACTCTCGGCGCGCGACATTCGCATCCATACCGAACGTGTTCTCACCGCAAAATTCCACCTCCTGAAGGACGTTTTCAGCTCGCGGTCGCGCTCCAAACTGCCGGCGCTGCGCGATCTCTTCACGCCACGGGCAGCAATCCTTTCTCCGGAAGGGCTGCTGCAGATGATCTTACCCTCCGGCGTGGCGCGGAATTTCCATGAGCTCGAGATCCCTTTGAAAATCGTGGCCACCGACTTCTACGGATTGCAGCCCCACATCTTCTCTGAGGGTCCGCTGCGCCGTGCCGTCGCCGCAAGCATGGCGCTTCCCGCCATCTTCGAGCCCGTGGTCATCAACGGACGCGCGCTCATCGACGGCGGTCTCACGAATCCGCTTCCCTTCGATCTTATTGCCAGAGAAGCCGACATCACGGTCGCGATCGACGTCAGCGGGGCGCCTGTTCCCGTCGATGGACGTGACCACCCGACGGCGATGGAAGCACTTTTCGCAAGCGCCTTCATTTTCGAGCGCACGATCATTCGCGAGAAGCTCAAATCCGAGCAGCCCGACATCTACATCGATGCCGGGACCAGCCACTTTCAAATCCTTGACGTTTTCAAGGTGAAAGAAATTCTCGCCGCAGCGATTCCTGCGAAGGAACGGCTCAAGAGAAAACTTGAGCGCATTCTGGGATCGGAAACACTGCCTGAGCTTCCAGCGCCTCTGACGCTTATTTCCGAAGGCCCAAAGGTGCTCTCCAAGCCGCGCCTCCTGAAGCGGCTGAGGCCCAAACTCGGCAGAAAGAAGAAATAATCATGCCCCACGCTTTTCGGCGAAGAAGCGCTTCAGGATTTCAGAGGCCCGCTCGGCTTCGATCTCGGGATAGAGCTCGGGGACGTGGTGGCATGTGGTGTGCGAAAAGACGCGCGCGCCATGTTCGATGCCGCCACCCTTGGGGTCAGAGGCTCCGTAGTAAAGCCTTCTGAGACGCGCGAACGAAATGGCGGCAGCGCACATCGCACAGGGCTCGAGCGTCACGTAGAGATCATAACCGGGAAGGCGTTCGGAACCGGCTTTCCGGCAGCCCTCGCGTATGACCAGCATTTCCGCGTGGGCTGAAGGATCGCTGAGCTCGCGCGTGCGGTTTCCTTCTGCAGCCACGACCTTCCCGTCGGGGCCTACAAGAACCGCACCCACCGGAACTTCGCCCCGTCGCTCAGCCGCGGCGGCTTCCTCGAGCGCCAATTGCATGTGGCCGATCTTGCTTTGTGGTGTCATAAAGCGCCTCTGATTTGGGGCACACCTGACCCAATACGACTGCGAATTGCAAGGACGGCCTTTCGGTGAAGTCTCAGGACGGCAAGAAACCTTTGCCCCGCGAACGCATGCGGGACCGGCGGGGCGGCAAGGCACCCGCTTCCGGAGCCAAGAAGATTCAGGGCCCGCATCGTCTGTCATCTTCGCGGCCGGCGGGCGCACCAAGCGACATCAAAGAGCCGATGCGGATTGCCAAGGCGATGGCGCGGGCCGGCCTCTGTTCGCGCCGCGAAGCCGAGCGCTGGATCGAGGATGGACGGGTGAGTGTCAACGGCACTCCCCTTCGCTCGCCGGCTTACGAGGTGAAGCCCGGTGATAAGGTGCTCGTCGACGGAAAGCCGCTGCCGGGAGCAGAGCCCGCGCGGCTCTGGCGCTATCACAAGCCGCGCGGTCTCGTCACCACCCATTCCGATCCGCAAGGCCGTCCCACGGTTTTCGACAATCTGCCCGAAGGCCTGCCGCGCGTTGTTTCGATCGGGCGGCTCGACTTCAATACGGAGGGGCTGCTTCTGCTTACCAACGACGGAGATCTCGCGCGCCATCTCGAGCTTCCGTCGACCGGTTGGCTCAGGCGCTATCGGGTGCGCGCCCATGGTCGTGTCACGCAGGCGGAACTCGACAAGTTGAAGGATGGTATCAGGGTCGAAGGAGTGGAATACGGGCCTATCGAGGCCACCCTCGATTCCGTTCAAGGTGGCAACATGTGGCTCACAATCGCTATCCGCGAGGGCAAGAATCGGGAAGTGAGGAAAGTGCTCTCTACATTCGGTCTTACTGTCAACAGGCTGATCCGCATTTCGTTCGGTCCCTTCCAGCTTTTGGATCTTCCCGCCGGGGAGGCCGAGCATGTCAAGCGGCGAGTTCTGGCCGAGCAGTTAGGGCCCAAGGCAGCCGCAGAATTCGGACTCTTGGGCCCCGACGAAGATGAAAAGAGAAGGCGCGAACTTCGCAAGGCCAAGAAGAAGGATCCGGCGGAGACATGAGGATTGTCGGGGGCAAGTTCAGAGGCCGGCAGCTCATCGCTCCGGCGGGCAGTGACGTCCGGCCGACATCGGACCGCGTTCGCGAATCCGTCTTCAATATCCTCGCTCATGGGCTCGAAGGCTTCGAGCTTGCGGGCCGGCGTGTAATTGATCTATTTGCGGGCACAGGTGCGCTTGGACTTGAAGCTCTCTCCCGCGGGGCTGCCTATTGTCTCTTTGTCGAGGAAGCGCCGGAAGCCCGCGCCGTCATCCGGCAGAACATTGAAGCCTTCGGGCTCATGGGAGTGACACGCATTTTCAGGCGCGATGCCTGCAATCTCGGACCTTCAGGCAACATGGCGACTTTTTCAGTTGCCTTCCTCGATCCGCCCTATGGAAAGGGCCTCGGTGATGCGGCGCTCATCTCGCTTAAGGAAGGCGGGTGGTTGGATTGGGGCGCGGTCGTTGTTCTCGAAGAGCGCGCAGGAAGAGCAATTTCCCTTCCCGAGGGTTATGTGGAGATGGATTGCCGGACCTGGGGCCATACGAGCGTGCACTTCCTGCGGTTCGGTGCGCTCCCCTAGACCTGCACTTGAGTACCCACTTCGACAACGCGGTCGGTCGGGATCTGGAAGTATGTCGTTGCATCCTCGGCGCTGCGGGCAAGTGCGATGAAAAGCTTCTCCTGCCAGCGTGGCATTTCCGATTTCGTCGTTGTTCTCAGTGAACGCCGCGATAGGAAGAACGAAGTTGCGCCGATATCGATGTTGAGATCCTTACGCCGGCAATTCTCGAGGATCTTGGGAACACTCGGCGTCTCCATGAAGCCATAGCGCGCAACGACTTTCGTGAATGTTTCGTCTTCGCGCTCGACTTCTACGCGTTCGTGCCGGGGTACGCGGGGCACGTCTTCGGTCTTGATGTGAAGGATGATATTTCGTTCGTGCAGTACGCGATTGTGCTTGAGGTTGTGCATGAGGGAGGTGGGAGCCGAAGAGAGATCCGCCGTGAAGAAGACCGCAGTTCCCGGAACGCGATGCGGGGGCTTGGCTTCGAGCTTGCGCACCAGCCAATCGAGCTCGACTTCGTTCTTGCGCACCTGTTTGAGGAGGATGGATGAGCCGCGCCGCCAGGTCATCATGACGATGCCGAGGGATGCCGCCAACACCAGCGGGAACCAGGCTCCTTCGAAGATTTTCAGCAAATTGGCGCCAAGAAAGACCTGCTCGACGAGGGCGAGCGGAAGAAGGAGTGCAAGTGTCTTCCAGAAATTCCAGCCCCAGAGCTTCCAAATCACAAAGAAAGCCATGCAGGTGTCGATGAGCATGGCTGCCGTCACCGAGACGCCGTAAGCGGCCGCGAGCCGGCTTGACGAGCCGAAGATCAGAACGACGAGCAACACGCCGGCAAAGAGCAACCAGTTGACGCGCGGCAGATAGATTTGGCCCGCCATGCTTTCCGACGTGTGCTTGATGGCAAGACGGGGGAAGACGCCGAGCTGGATGGCTTGGCGGGTCAGTGAGTAGGCACCCGTAATCACAGCCTGGCTGGCGATGATGGTGGCAATTGTCGCCAGAAGAACCATCGGGATCAGCGCCCATTCGGGATAGAGGAGAAAGAATGGGTTCTCGATCGCGCTCGGATTGGCGAGCACCAGGGCGCCCTGGCCGAAATAATTCAAGACGAGGGCCGGAAAAATGAGCAAGAACCACGTGAACTGAATTGGCTGGCGTCCAAAATGTCCAAGGTCCGCGTAGAGGGCTTCGGCTCCCGTCACCGCCAGGAAAACGAGGCCCATCACCGTAAGGCCGATCAGCCCATGTGAAGCAGCGAATGAAACCGCGTGGTAGGGGTTGATGGCTTGCAGAACTGTGGGATCGTCGGCGATGTGGATGGCGCCGCCGAGACCCATCACGAGAAACCAGAAGGCGGTGAGGGGCCCGAAAAACTGCGCCACCTTCGCCGTTCCGCGCGACTGGGCAAAAAACAGCCCGAACAGAATGAGGATCGAGAGCGGCACCACCAAGTTCGCGAACTTGGGGGAAACGAGCTTCAGGCCCTCGACAGCGGAAAGAATGGAAATGGCTGGCGTGATGATCGCATCGCCGTAGAAGAAAGAAACGCCGGCGATGCCCAGACCGAATAGAAGCCGCGCACTTCTTTTCGCGACCGACTGTCCGAGGGCCATGAGTGCAAAGGTGCCGCCTTCGCCTTTGTTGTCAGCGCGCAAGAGGACGATGACATACTTCACGGTCACAATGAGGATGAGCACCCAGAGAATGAGCGAAAGCACGCCGAGGACGGCCTCGCGACTGGCAATTCCGGAATGACTCGCGGCGTTGACAGCTTCCTTGAATGCGTAAAGGGGGCTAGTACCGATATCGCCGTAGACAACTCCAACCGAACCGAGCGCCAGCGTCCAGAACTGGCGGTCGAGCGAAACGCCGGCGGCATTCTCCGCATCGTTTTCGGCGGAACGGGGCTGTGCCATCCAAGGCACCTCCTCAGGGGGGCGCTGCAACGCAAAAAAACGTCAAAAGTTGGCGGCTTATACGCCTCGGCAGGCGCACTTAAAAGACCTCAAAAGTGATGAACGATGCCGCGGCAGGCCTTGACAGGCGGTTTGCGGAGCCTGTGCAACTCGTTGTTTTGGCGAACGGAAATGAATAGCGAAGCCAAGATCCCCGGAAGGCGCGTGGTGGCACTGCGACACTAACATCGGATGGGCTCAAAGCTTTAGGCCAATTCCTCCATCGCTTCGAGCTCGTCGATCATGCTTTCGACCACGGCGAGGCCCTTCGACCAAAAGGCGGGATCTCTCGCATCGAGGCCGAAGGGCGCCAGCATCTCGGAATGATGCTTCGAGCCTCCCGCCTTCAGCATCTCGAAGTACTTGTCGACAAAGCCGGGATGTGACTCTTGATAGAGGCCGTAAAGAGAATTCACGAGGCAGTCGCCAAAAGCGTATGCATAGACGTAGAACGGCGAGTTGATGAAGTGGGGGATGTAGGTCCAGAAAACCTCGTAGCCCGGCTTCAGCTCTATCGCTGGACCGAGACTTTCCGACTGCACGTTCATCCAGATTTGATTGATCTCATCGGTCGTAAGCTCGCCTTTTCTCCGGCGCTCGTGAACATTTCGCTCAAAGGAATAGAAGGCAATCTGGCGCACGACTGTGTTCAGCATGTCCTCAACCTTGCCGGCAATCATGGCCTTGCGCTCCTTGCGGTCCTTGGTATCGGCAAGGAGGGCTTTGAAGGTGAGCATCTCGCCAAACACGGAGGCCGTCTCGGCGAGCGTCAGAGGTGTCGGTGCGAGGAGCGGCCCCTGGACGCGCGCAAGCGATTGATGCACGGCATGGCCGAGTTCGTGCGCAAGCGTCATGACATCGCGCGGCTTGCCGAGATAATTCATGAGCACATAGGGATGCACGGACGGCACGGTCGCGGCAGAAAATGCGCCTTGCGCTTTGCCTGGCCGGGCGGGGGCGTCGATCCAACGCTTTTCGAAAAATTCCCTGGCGATCGGCGCCATCGGCGGGGCAAACGCCTCATAGGCATTCAAGACCATGTGCTCTGCTTCGCGCCATGAGATGATGCGTTCTGGCTTCTCAGGCTGCGTCGCATTTCGATCCCAGTGCGCAAGTCTCTCT
>CAZSNH010000079.1:0-9429 GCA_964607855.1 uncultured Hyphomicrobium sp.
GCGTTGAGCAGCTCGAGGAGCAACTCGTCGATCTGCAGGTCGTCATCGGCACGCTCGAATCCCTCGCCAAGTCGCCCCCCTCGGCTTCCGCCCGGCCCGCTTATTCGGCTTCGCCAGCAGCTGCAGAGAGCGTTCGCGTGCAGGCGCTTGAGACGCAGATCAAATCACTGACGCAGCAGCTTGAGCAGTTGGCGTTGGAAGTGCGTTCAGGCCGTGCCGGCTCAACGGCCGCGGTGCAGGTGCCGAACGCTGCATTGCAGCCCGATGCCGCCACTGCTCCCATGGTTCAGCCGAGGAGTGCACCTCAACCTTATGCCAATAGCGAGGACCCCATCGGCTCGATGATCGCAGAGCCCCTGCCTGAGGTCGCACCATCCGGCTCCGAGGTCGCCGTTGTGCCGCCGCCAACCGAGGATCCGAAGGCCGCGTACGAGGCCGCCTATGGCCATATGCTGCAGCAGAATTATGGGGCCGCGCAGGCTGGCTTCGCGGCGTTTCTCAAAAACAACCCGAACCATCAGTTGGTTCCGAACGCGCTCTACTGGTTGGGTGAGACCTATTATGTGCAAAGGAACTATGCCGACGCGGCGGAAGCCTTCGACATCGTTCTTGCCGCCCACGGTTCGAGCAACAAAGCGCCCGACAGTCAGCTCAAGAAGGCGATGTCGCTTTCGCAACTGGGCAAGAATGCAGAAGCCTGCGCAACTTTGAAACAGTTGAGTGCCAAGTATCCCAACGCGCCGGCACACGTCAAAACCAAAGCCGACAGCGAGCGCCGCCGGGTCGGCTGCACCTGATATAGCCATGAGCGCCTCAGAGCCGATCAGCGATCAGGATCTCGCCGGGCTCTTTCAATCGACTTTGCGCTTCCCGATTGCGCTGGCTGTTTCCGGTGGCGCCGACAGCATGGCGCTCATGCATCTCGTAGCGCGCTGGATGCACCTATCGGCAGCCCCCAAGCAACACTCGAATGGCCGGGAGAGCGTTCTGGTGCTCACCGTCGATCATCAACTGCGGCCCCAGTCGGGCGAAGAAGCGCGCTGGGTGAACAGCGAAGCGGAGCGTGCCGGATTTCGGCAGGTGATCCTCACCTGGGAGGGGCCCAAGCCGCAATCCGGAGTTCAGGCGGCCGCGCGCGAGGCACGATATCGTCTGATGCACGCTTTTCTCACTGCCGAAGTTCGCGAGCATTCCGGCGCGGTGTCGGCTGCTGGAGGCATGCGCGATCTCGTCACCGCCCATCATCAGGACGATCAGGCTGAGACCTTCCTCATGAGGCTCGCCCGAGGCAGTGGTATTGACGGACTTTCGGCTATGCCGCTGCGGGCAACCATTTTCGATGTCCAGGTTGTTCGGCCATTGCTCGGTGTTGCGAAAGAGAGGCTCCTTGCAACACTGAAGGCTGGGGGGCATCGCTGGATTGAGGATCCGAGTAACGAGAACATTGATTTCGAACGCGTGCGCGTGCGCAAGGCGAGGGAGGCGCTGGCCGCGATCGGGCTTTGCAATGACAACATAGCTTTGAGCGCACGCCGCATCGCGCGAGGCAGAGAAGCGCTTGAGACGGCCACTTCATCCCTCGGCCAGGAGGCAGGGCTCGATCTCCATCGCGGCGCTTACGCCGAATTGAAATGCCAACCCTTTCTCGCGGCACCAATCGAATTGCGGGTGAGGCTCATGGCCCGCCTCCTTTCGATGATGGGGAGCCAAGAACATCCGGTGCGCCTTTCGCAAGTCGAAGACCTGGTGCGGGAGCTCGAGAGCGGGGCGCACCAGGGGGTCACGCTCGGCGGGTGCATCGTATCTGCCGTTTCAGGCTTGCTCTATGTGTTTCGGGAACCAGGTCGCACCAGCCTGCCCGTCGTGGACCTGGTGCGGGGGGAGGCAAAGATCTGGGATGGGCGGTTCCGAGTGGCGCTTTCAGATGCTGAAGGCGGGCCGGTGAGTGTCCGGGTTGGGGCACTCGGGGTATCATCTCATCCCGAACTCGAGGGTCTTCGTGCGACCGAAGTCTGGCCCAATCGGGCACTCGTTTCGTTGCCGGCGTTTTGGGAAGGGGAGAGCCTGCTCGCTGTGCCGCATCTCGGCTATGTCGCACCCCGCTATGCGGCATGGGCCAAGTGCAACCCTGCGGGGTTCTCGGTGCAGTTCCAATCCTTGCCTGACTAAGAGTTCATTCAGGCAAAAACCAGCATACGGAGTGTCGGATTTCTCCATCAACTCAAGGGCCCACACGCCTGTCCCGAAGCTCTTTCTCAAAACCTAACCATTGACCACGATCACGTGCTAAAGACGGCGTAAAGGCATAATGGCTTAGTATGGTTCAGATTCTGCAGGTTTCTTGGCTAACTTGGCAAAGTGGATTGGTATACTTATCTTAATGACTGCAAGAGGTGTGCCCGATGGATGCCGAAGTGGGCGTCCGCTGTTGCCTTGAGACATTGGGCCGGGCCTAAGGAGAACAGATGAATCCCAACTTTCAGAGACTTGCCATTTGGGTTGCGGCCCTCGTTTTGCTCGCCTCGTTGTTCAGCATCTTTAACAATCCGGCACAGAACCGTCGGCCCGGGGACATTAGCTATTCCGAATTCCTGAATGCCATCGAAAGCGGCACCATCGGCGAGGTGACGATCGCCGGCAGCCACATCTATGGCAAGATGCGCGATGGCAACACGTCCTTCTCGACCTACGCGCCGCCCGAGGACCCGGGATTGATCGACCGGCTGAGCAAGAAGGGCATCAAGTTCACCGCGCGCCCCTCTGAGGACGAGGTGCCGGGCATCTTCACCGTGCTCCTCAATTGGTTCCCCATGCTGCTCCTCATCGCAGTCTGGGTGTTCTTCATGCGCCAGATGCAGTCGGGCTCCGGGCGCGCCATGGGGTTCGGTAAGAGCCGCGCCCGGCTTCTTACCGAGCGCCAGGGACGCGTGACGTTCGAGGACGTCGCTGGCGTCGACGAAGCCAAAGCCGATCTCGAGGAGATCGTCGAGTTCCTGCGCGACCCGCAAAAGTTTCAGCGCCTTGGCGGACGCATTCCCCGCGGAGCGCTTCTCGTTGGACCTCCCGGAACAGGCAAGACGCTCATCGCGCGGGCCGTCGCGGGCGAGGCGAATGTGCCCTTCTTTACGATCTCGGGCTCCGATTTCGTCGAAATGTTCGTCGGCGTCGGAGCAAGCCGCGTGCGTGACATGTTCGAGCAGGCGAAGAAGAACGCACCCTGCATCATCTTCATCGACGAGATCGATGCCGTCGGACGCCATCGCGGCGCCGGCCTTGGCGGGGGCAACGATGAGCGAGAGCAAACGTTGAACCAGCTCCTCGTCGAGATGGACGGCTTCGAAGCCAACGAGGGCATCATTATTATCGCGGCGACCAACCGCCCCGACGTCCTCGATCCGGCGCTGCTGCGTCCTGGCCGTTTCGACCGGCAGATCGTCGTTCCCAATCCGGACGTGTCGGGGCGCGAAAAAATCCTGCGCGTGCACATGAAGAAAGTGCCGGTGGCTCCCGACGTCGATCCGCGCGTCATCGCAAGAGGCTGCCCGGGATTCTCGGGCGCCGATCTCGCAAACCTCGTCAACGAAGCTGCCCTTCTGGCGGCGCGGCGCAACAAGCGCCTCGTCACCCAGCAGGAATTCGAGGATGCGAAAGACAAGGTGATGATGGGTGCCGAGCGCCGCTCGATGGTGATGAGCGAAGAGGAAAAGCGCAATACGGCTTATCATGAAGCGGGTCATGCCATCGTCGGCCTGTCGGTTCCCTATGATCCCTTGCACAAGGTGACGATCATTCCGCGTGGGCGTGCACTCGGCGTGACCATGAACCTTCCCGAAGGCGATCGCTACAGCCGCACACGCGCGTGGTGCGAGGCGCGCCTCGCCGTGCTCTTCGGCGGCCGCGAAGCCGAGATCATTCTTGGCGGGCCGGACAACGTGACCAACGGGGCAACGGGCGATATTCAGATGGCGACCCAGCTTGCCCGCGCCATGGTTATGGAATGGGGCATGTCGGAAAAGCTCGGCCGCGTTCGCTACAATGGTAATGAGCAGGAAATCTTCCTTGGCCATTCAGTGACCCAGACCAAGAACATTTCGGACGAAACGGCAAAGCTGATCGACGAGGAAATTCGAGGTCTCATCGCCGCCGGCGAGCAGAAGGCCAAGCAGATCCTCACCGAAAAGATCGATGCGCTGCATGCCGTCGCCAAGGCGCTCCTCGAGCACGAAACCCTCACGGGCGAAGAGGTGCAGGCGGTGATGCGCGGCGAGAAGATCATTCGCCGCTATGACGACGAAGGAACCAAAGGCGGCATCGGCTCGGGTATTCCTGTTGCTGGCCGTGCGAAGCCGCGCGAGGAACCTGGCGCAGGCGATCTCGAGCCCCAGCCGCAGACTTGATGCGCTGGACGGACTAAGGCAATGAATGGAGCGGCCGCGGTCAATTTCGCGGCCGTTTCGCGTTTCAAACCGGAAAAAGACAAATCGTGCAGCGCCAAATCTACATTCGTCCGGTCGGCATCTTGGCGGCACCGGGTGGGGGCGAGCCGAAGGCCGAGCCCTCCGAGGTTTGGGGAATCCTGCCGCTGACCGGCGGACCGCTTTCTTTCTCGGCTCTCGAAGTGATCGAACGGTCCGCAAAAGGTTCGACACGCAGAACCATCGGACTTGGCGAGTTCCTGGAGCGCGATTGGGGACGCCACACGCTTGCCGCGTCTGACCTCTTGGAAGCGATTCGGACGCCCCGGCCGAGGATTGCAGGCATTTCCTTCGACAGCCCGCGCATCATGGGAATTGTGAATGTCACGCCTGACAGCTTCTCGGACGGCGGGAGCTATCCAACTGCACAAGCCGCCGTCGACCAAGCGCTGCGCATGGTGGAGGAGGGGGCGGACATCCTCGACATTGGCGGGGAGAGCACGCGGCCCGGCTCGGAGGAGGTGCCTCTCGAGGAGGAGCTACGTCGCGTGATGCCCGTGCTTGAGGCGCTGCGCGCCAAGACGGACGCCGTAATCTCGGTCGATACCCGCAAATCGGAGGTGATGCTCCGTGCTGCCGCAGCTGGCGCCGACATCTTGAATGATGTCTCGGCGTTGACCCATGATCCGAAGGCCCTCGAGGTGGCCGCCTCCACCGGCCTGCCGGTCATGCTCATGCATGCCCAGGGCGACCCAAAAACCATGAACGACAACCCGCAATACACAGATGTCGTGCTCGATGTGTTCGATTTTCTCGAGCGGCGCATACAAGCCTGCGTGGCTGTCGGCATCCCGGCGGCGAAGCTGATCGCCGACCCCGGAATCGGCTTTGGCAAGCATCTTCCGCATAATATCGCTGTTCTGAACGCGATCAGCCTCTACCACGGGCTCGGGGTTCCGGTGCTGCTCGGAGCCTCTCGCAAGAAGCTCATCGGTCAATTGTGCAACGTCGAGAACCCCAGGGAGCGCGTGCCGGGCTCAATCGCCGCCGCGCTTCATGCCTTGGCGCAGGGCATCCAGATCGTTCGCGTTCATGACGTCGCCCAGACCCGCCAGGCGATCTCGGTCTGGCGTGCCGTCATGCAGGGAAGCGAACCCAGCCTAGCATAAACGGATATTATTTCGGTAATTCAATGGCCTACGAAAGTATCGTGCGGGGTTGAGCGCGGCTCTTGTTTGGACATCAAAACGGCTGCTGTAACTTTGACAAATAGTATTTGATATCGTCGAGGGTGGCAGGAGGGATATTCGTAAGCGACGAATCGGGATCGAGTCGGCTGAACCTCTCGATTGTCGCCACGGAAGGGTCAGAGATATGTCACGACGCTATTTCGGCACGGACGGTATTCGGGGTCTTGCGAATCGGCACCCGATGACATCGGAGGTCGCACTCAAGGTCGGTATGGCGGCCGGCAAGCAGTTTCAGAGCGGCACCCACCGTCATCGCGTCGTCATCGGCAAGGATACGCGTCTTTCCGGCTACATGCTCGAAGCCGCCCTCATGTCGGGCTTCACGGCCGTTGGCATGGACGTCTTCCTGTTAGGTCCCATGCCGACGCCCGCCGTGGCCATGCTGACGCGTTCGCTGCGCGCCGATCTCGGCGTCATGATTTCCGCGTCTCACAACCGGTTCGACGACAACGGCATCAAGCTTTTCGATTCCGACGGCTACAAACTCTCCGATGAGATGGAGAGGGACATCGAAAATCTCATCGACACAGACTCGGAGAGCTTGCTCGCGGCCCCGGACCGTATTGGCCGTGCAACTCGGGTTGAAAGTGCGCAAGAGCGCTACATCGAGTTTGCCAAGCGGACACTGCCCAGGAACCTCAAACTTTCGGGCCTGCGCATCGTCATCGATTGCGCTAATGGCGCCGGCTACAAGGTGGCTCCAGAGGCGCTCTGGGAGCTCGGCGCGGAGGTTGTGAAAATTGGCGTCGATCCAAACGGCCGGAACATCAATTACAAGTGCGGCTCGACGGCCCCGGATGCTCTTGTCGAAAAAGTGCGGGAAGTGCGCGCCGACATCGGCATTGCACTCGACGGCGATGCGGATCGGGTCGTGATCGTGGACGAGAAAGGCCAGATCGTCGACGGCGATCAGCTGATGGCCGTCATTGCGGAGAGCTGGCACCGGCGCGGACGTCTTGCGGCCGGGGGCATTGTTGCGACCGTCATGAGCAATCTCGGACTCGAGCGGTATCTGAAGACGATCGGGCTTTCACTTCACAGAACGCCCGTCGGTGACCGTTACGTCGTGGAACACATGCGCAAACATGGCTTCAATGTCGGCGGCGAACAGTCGGGCCATATCGTTCTCTCCGACTTCACAACGACGGGCGACGGCCTTGTGTCTGCCCTGCAGTTGCTGGCCTGCGTTGTCTCCACCGGAAAGCCGGTCTCGGAGGTATGCTCTCGCTTCGCACCACTCCCCCAGATCCTGCAGAATGTGCGCTACAAGGACGGTAAGCCACTCGACGACGCGCGCGTTCGTAAGGCCATCGAAGGGGCCAAGGCCCGTCTCGGCGAGGGCGGGCGGCTGGTGATCCGGCCTTCGGGAACGGAACCCGTCATTCGCGTGATGGCGGAAGGCGACGACGAAGCGCTCGTCTCGACGGTTGTCGGCGATATCGTCGATGCCGTAAGAGCGGCGGCGCAGGCGGCATAAGGTCTGAAGCGCGCGCTTTGAGTCCGAATACCGGCGTGAGCGCGCGGTGAAGCGGAACGAATAAATTTACAGAAGATTTACCAATCCGGCGATGGCGCGACACATTAGGCTGCGCGCTCGCACGTTCCTCTCCTCAATCGTCTCAGAACGGCACTCGTTTTAAGCGTCCTTTAAGTGTTCTCGCCCAAAGTCCCAATCTGAAGTGTGCTGCGTTCGACGTTGTAAGCGGCGTGAGCCGCCGGTCAGATTACGAAAGGGACTTTTATGACCATCATGCGCGTTTCCCTCCTCTTGGGGGCGGCACTGGGCCTTGCAGCACTCAGCGCTCCGGCAACCTCTACGCTCGCAGCCGATCTCGAATACGGCGGCAGCATCAAGGATACCTACGCACCACCTGCTCCAAGCCGCGTATGGTACTTCAGAGGCTACCTGGGAATGCACAATTATGATTCGGACGACCTCTGGAACGAGGTCTTTGAGACGAATGATTTCACACTCCATCATCAAGACTACAAGAGCGCGCCCTTCTTCGGCATCGGCTTCGGTGCTGTCTGCAATCGCTGGCTGCGCTGGGACATAACCGGAGAATATCGCGGCAGCTCGACGTTCTTTGCCCAAGACTCCTATCCGGACAACGGGAGCGGCCCCGGCACGAACGAGTACACCGCTGACATCGAAAGCTGGGCGGGCCTCGCCAACGCCTATATCGACATCTTTTCCTGGCGCGGCATCACTCCCTACGTTGGCGCAGGCATCGGCATCGCCTCGGTCGAGGTGATGGGCCTCAAGGACGTGAACGTTCCGAACAATTCAGTCTTTTATGGGCAAGACAACACGGAAGTGAATTTTGCCTGGGCGATTCACGCTGGCCTCTCATACGACGTGACCCCTCAGGTCACGCTCGAACTCGGCTACCGGTATCTGAACCTCGGCGATGCCGCGAGTGGAGAGGTCGTCGCTTACGACGGCTCGAGCTCTTACGAGAACGTTCAACTCGACGACCTGCACTCGCACGATCTCATGCTCGGCATGCGCTGGAAATTCGAACACGCGGCGTATCCCGTCGCGATGAAGTAGTTTGCTTAGGTGCGCTGCGGATGACCCGCGAATGGGCCCGTGGCGCACTGTTAGAATAAATGCCGGGGACGGCTTTCGGGCTGCCCTGGCGATCCGGACCGCGCAAGATCAGGCGGTTTGGCTCCGGGTCCCTTTCGTAGCGCGCTCTCCTGCTTCCCGTCACGCGTAAGGCAGCCTTCTGCCCGGGAAAGTCCAGTTGGACCCTTTGCTCGCCGTCTCATCCGCTCGTCCGGCTCACGCACCGTTTGAGCTAGTGGCTTTGGGGCCCATTTCCCCGCGCCCGGTAGAGGGATCGAAGCAAATGAAAGTCAACGTTTCCGGCCTCATATTTGCCATTGTGGCACTCGCAGGGGCGAGCAGCCCGGGTATCGCCGGCGGCGATTGGGATGCGGCAGGCATAGCGAACTACAATCGCAGCGTGCCCGTTCCCGCTCCCATTCCGGTTCCGGTCAACAGGGCTCAATGGTACCTGCGCGGCGACGTCAGTTGGACGGCCAGTGCAGGCGGAGACATTGATGTCACCGGCTACCCGGTAGACACCTTCGACTTTGCCGGCGGGGACGGTCCCTGGCGCATCGGTTTCGGCGTCGGCTACTACATAACGCGGAATCTGCGCATTGAAGGTGTGATCGAATACAAGGAAGAACAAACAACCACCCGGCATACGGAGTCCATTACGCAAACGCTCAATAGCGTCGAGTCGTTCTCGGGCAACGTCGGCGGCGTTCCGACGACCGCAAACGCGCTTTATTCGCGCGACTACACCGGCGACTTCGACCATGAGAGTACGATCAAGGGCGGCAATTTCTTGCTGAACCTGATCTACGATTTCGACACGGGAACAAGGTTCCAGCCGTTCATCGGTGTTGGCGCAGGTGTCGCCGTGCACCGGCTGCACATCTCCGGCGACAGTGTGCTCTACTGCGATGATGAGACAATTTCGGATCTCGGGACCGATTTCGACGAGACCACCCCGATTTTGTTCAATCCGGCCTGCACCGGCGGTCCCGCCTCCATCGACTCGCGGGACAGCAACGCGCAGACGGCATACGGATTTGCCGGCGCCTTGATGGCGGGCTTCAGCTACGAGATCGACGAAGGCATCATGATCGATACGGGCTATCGCTTTCTTTACGAGGGTGGCAAAGCTGTTATCGGCTTCCACACACCGGCGACCGTCGGAACTATCGAGGTCGGGGAGCGCACGAAT
>CAZSNH010000080.1:0-2305 GCA_964607855.1 uncultured Hyphomicrobium sp.
AAGACATAAGCACTGCCAATCCGATCTACGCTGCCCGGAAAAGTCGCACGGCTTCGTCGCATTCGAAGAGGTAGAGGAGCGTTCTTAGCGCCCTGCCGCGCATTCCCATAAGGTTGGGGTCGGATGTCAAGATGAGCTTAGCGTCATCGCGCGCTGCCGCGAGAAGCGTGGCGAAGCCCGGCACCTCGGCCACTCGGAACTCCGGCATGCCGCTCTGGCGTGCACCCAACACTTCGCCTCCGCCACGCAATTCGAGATCCTTCTCGGCAATGGCGAAGCCGTCTTCCGTGCGTTCCAGCATGTCGAGCCGCGCTTTGGCCGATTCGCCGAGGGGCGCTCTGTAAAGAAGCATGCAGAAGCTTTCACGCGTTCCACGCCCGACGCGACCGCGCAACTGATGCAGCTGAGCCAAGCCGAAGCGCTCTGCATGTTCGATCACCATGATATTGGCGTTGGGAACATTGACGCCGACTTCGATTACGGTCGTCGCCACGAGGATCTTGAGCCGGCCCTCGGAGAAGGCTTCCATCGTGGCATCCCTGGCAGCGCCACTCATTGCACCATGCATCAGGCCCACGACATCGCCGAAATGCTGCACAAGGTGCGCGTGGCGTTCTTCGGCGGCGGCAAGGTCCGAGCACTCGGAGCTCTCGATGAGCGGGCACACCCAGTAGACTTGGGCGCCTTCTGCGAGTTGGGCTTTGATACGCTCGATCAGCTTTTCAAGCCGCTCGAGGGGCACCGATTTCGTTACGATGGGCTTTCGTCCGGCCGGTTTCTCGGTAAGGCGAGAGACGTCGAGATCTCCGTAGTGGGTCATGAGGAGTGTGCGCGGAATAGGGGTCGCGGTCATGACGAGCACATTGGCGCCGCCATCCCCGCTCTTCGTCTGAAGCGCAAGGCGCTGATGGACCCCGAAACGGTGCTGTTCGTCGATGACGGCAAACGCCAGATCTTTGAATGCGACGTCCTCCTGAAAAAGAGCGTGAGTGCCAATTAGAATGTCAATCTCACCCGAAGCGAGGCGGGCCAGAATCGCATCGCGTGCCTTTCCTTTTTCCCGGCCCGTGAGGAGCGCAATTGTCAGTCCGGCTTTTTCGGAAAGTGGAGAAATGGTCTCCCAGTGTTGGCGAGCAAGCACTTCGGTAGGTGCCATAAGTGCGGCCTGTGCCCCGGCCTCGACTGCAACCGCCATCGCCATCAGCGCGACAACCGTTTTTCCGGACCCGACATCGCCCTGAAGCAGGCGCAGCATGCGTCTCGGTGCGGCCATATCGGCCGCAATCTCCTCAATGGCGCTTTGCTGTGACGCCGTCAGGGCAAAGGGGAGTGCGTCGGCAATCTTTGCCCTTATCCGCCCGTCTCCAGTAACAGGTCGTCCACGCTGGGCACGATAGTTTTGACGCACAAGGGCTAGCGCCAGCTGGTTTGCCAGGAGCTCGTCGTAAGCCAGGCGCTGGCGCACGCCGGACCCTGGTGAAACGTCAGCGACGTCCTCTGGCATGTGGAGCCGTTTCAATGCCGCTTTGAAGGTCGGCCAGCCGCGCGCCTTGAGCCAATCGGCATCTTGCCACTCCATGAGTTGGGGAATGCGATCGAGTGCCTGGGAAGCGGCCTTGATCGAGACTTTTCCCGAGAGGCCTGCCGTCAGAGGATAGACGGGTTCGAGGAGCGGCAGTTCGGCCTGCCGGTCCGGTGCCACGATATAATCCGGGTGCGGCATCTGCAGTGTTTCCCCATAACGCTCGATGCGCCCTGAAATGTAGCGTTCGGCTCCGACAGGGAGCTGACGTTCGATGAAGCTTTTCTCGGCATGAAAGAAGACGAGGTCGGCGCGTCCTGTATCATCCTCGACCTGCACCTTGTAGGGGGCCTTCGCGGCGCTGCGTGGGGGCGCACGATGTTTCAGGACCCGGACCTTCAAGGTTACGATCGTGCCAGGTTCGGCCGATGCAAGCGAGGGTTCGGCACGCCGGTCGATGAGCCCCGTTGGAAGATGCCATAGTAGATCGATGACCCGGGCGTCCTTGACGCCGGGCGGCAGCCGCAAGGCCTTGCGCAGGAGGATGGCGAGCCGCGGCCCGATCCCGCTCAATGCTTGGGCCGAGGCAAACAACGGCGAAAGTTCGGTGGGGCGCATGCTCTTCCTTATGGAGTGCCGCTGAGTGGGGCTCTTCATCACCCATACAGGACTTTGTGCCCACCCATTGCCAAGAAGGTCATCTTACATGTAGGAGGGGCAGCCGTTCGGGTGTGAACAAAGCTCTCCTCCCTGACAGCGTCAAGCTTTCCGGCCCGTTTATCC